>JBOIAY010000094.1:0-4968 GCA_050739255.1 Gammaproteobacteria bacterium | reverse complement strand
GGAAAGGGCGGGAATTCTACCGGCCGGCGTGTAGAATTGCAAAAACGAGGGCGAAAATGCGGGTTCTGGGCATCGAGACTTCCTGTGACGAAACCGGCGTCGCCGTCTATGACGGCGAACGCGGATTGCTGGCGCATGCCCTGTACAGCCAGGTAGCGCTGCACGCCGAATATGGTGGCGTGGTGCCGGAACTCGCGTCCCGTGACCACATCCGCAAGCTTCTGCCCATGATCCGCACGGCGCTCGCCGAAGCCGGCAGCGCGCCGGAACAGATTGGCGGTATTGCCTATACCGCCGGGCCGGGCCTCATGGGCGCGCTGCTGGTGGGCGCGTGTCTGGCGCGCGCCCTGGCGTTTGCCTGGAGGGTACCTGCCATCGGTATCCACCACATGGAAGGGCATCTGCTGGCCCCTATGCTCGAAACGCCCGCGCCGGCTTTTCCGTTCGTGGCCTTGCTGGTGTCCGGCGGTCATACGTTGTTGGTGGAAGTCGAGGGCGTGGGCCGGTATCGGACCCTGGGTGAATCCGTGGACGATGCGGCCGGCGAGGCCTTCGACAAGGTTGCTAAATTACTGGGTCTGCCGTATCCGGGCGGACCAGCGCTGGCGAAGTTGGCGGAGCAAGGTCTAACCGGACGTTTCAGATTTCCGCGGCCCATGACCGACCGGCCGGGGTTGGATTTCAGTTTCAGCGGCCTGAAGACCGCAGTGCTTAGCGCGCAGAAGCGCGCGCCGGACGATATTCAGACCAAAGCCGACATGGCGCGCGCGTTTGAAGAGGCGGTGGTGGATACCTTGGTGATCAAGTGCGAACGCGCCCTCGAGCAGACTGGTCACCACCGGTTGGTGGTGGCCGGTGGCGTAGGCGCGAATCGTACGTTGCGCACGCGTTTGAAAGAGCGGGTGATGCAGCTCGGTGGTGAGGTGTTCTATCCACGTCTGGAATTTTGCACCGACAACGGCGCCATGATCGCGTATGCCGGCTACCGGCGGCTGGCGCAGGGAGCAAAGCCCTCTCCAGTGGCGGTGACCGCGCGCTGGCCGCTGGACAATTTGACTGCGGCCTGAGTGTAAGGAATACCCTATGGACATAGTTTTCATTCGCGATCTGCGTGTCGAAACCGTAGTGGGTATTTACGATTGGGAGCGGCGCATCAAACAAATCGTCAGTCTTGATCTGGATATGGGCACCGACATCGCGCGCGCCGCCAACAGCGACCGCATCGAGGATACGCTGGATTACAAAACGGTGGCGAAGCGTGTTGCCCAGTTCGTGAGCGAAGCCGAATTCCAACTGGTGGAAACTCTGGCGGAAAAGGTCGCGGCACTCGTCCTGGAAGAATTCAAAGTCGAGAAAGTGAAGGTGACGCTGCACAAACCCGGCGCGGTGAGTGGCAGCAAGAGCGTCGGCGTGATTATTGAACGCACCGCGGGCGATTGAAGGGAGTCATTGCATGATTTATGGGAGCGATGGTCCCCATCGCGATTATCGCGGCCAGGACGGCCGCTGCCACAGATTGATTTCTCTGTTTCGTAGAGCACGGCATCCAGCAGATACTGATGGCTGAAATCTTCGTGAGTATCGGCAGCAACGTCGAACCCGAGCGACGGGTGCGTGAAGCGGTGCAGGGTTTGCGACAGCGGTTCAACGCGTTGCGCGTGTCGCCCGTATACCGCAATCCCGCCGTCGGTTTTGTAGGCGATGATTTCCTGAATCTGGTGGTGGCGTTTGAAAGCAGCGAGGACGTGACCGCGGTGCACGCCGCGCTGGACGAGATTGAATCGCGCAGCGGTCGGCTGCGCGGCGGGCCGCGATTCGCGCCCCGTACCCTGGATCTGGACCTGCTTTTGTACGGCGATTTGATTTCCGAATCCCCTATCAGGCTGCCGCGCCGGGAAATCCTCAAATACGCTTATGTGCTCAAACCGCTGGCGGATATCGTGCCGGAGCGGCGCCATCCCCTTACCGGCCGGAGTTTCTCGGATCATTGGCGGGAATTCGACGCCGCCGGCCAGCCGCTTGTGGCGGTGCCGCTCAAGGGTTTATAGAACCTATCTCAAAACTACTGCGCTTGGCATAACTTTGTTACGCGTCGGCTCGAAATGCTCATGTACTGGCGTGTACACTCCGCTTTCTCGCCGTCGCGCGCCGCGTTCTGCCTGCGCTCGTAACGTTTTGAGATAGGTTCTAACAAACCGAAGTGACGAGGGAGATTCCCATGCGCAGGTTGCTTCCAGGGTTTTTGGTTTGCACACTTTTGCTGCTGCTGTCTGCCTGTGGCGGGTCGGGAACTGTTTCCCAAACCCAGAGCAACACCGGCAACTGCACGGTCACCGGCCAGAATCAGCAGATCCTCGCCATCATGCAGTCCTGGTATTACTGGAATCAGTACTTGCCAACCAACATCAATCCCGCTGATTACAGCGACACCACTTCATTTCTGGATGCGCTGCTCTACAAGCCGCTGGACCGTTTCAGCTACATCACTAGCCAGGCGGCGAATCAGGCGTTTTACGGCGCCGGGCAATACGTGGGCATCGGCATCAGCGAAGAAGTGGTGAACGGCAATCAACTGCAACTGACCGATGTCTATCCGGACAGCCCTGCTGCTGGTGCCGGGTTTGAACGCGGCGGCTACATTCTTTCCATCGGTGGTACGCCTGTGGCCACGCTCATCGCCAATAATCAGTTGAATGCGGCTTTGGGCCCGGCAAACGTGGGCGTGGCGGTAACGCTGGAATACCAGCCCCCGTCGGGTAGCACCCAGACTGTCACTCTTACCAAAGCCGTCGTCACCCAACCGAATGTCTCGCTGGTGCAGACCTTCGACGCCGGCGGCCGCACGGTTGGCTATTTCTTCTTTCAGAATTTCATCACGCCTTCCACAGACGAACTGCAACAGGCCTTCGCCCAGCTCCAGAGCGAGGGTGTGAACGAACTGGTGATAGACGAACGCTACAACGGCGGCGGTCTGTTGTCCGTGGCCCAGTTTCTCGGCTCACTCATCGTCGGCAACGGCGATGCCGGCCAGACCTTCGCCACACTCAATTTCAACAACCAGCACACAGACCAGGATCAGACGCTTGCGTTCCAGAGTGTCTCGAATGCGCTGAATCTGAACCGCGTGGTGATCATCACTACCAACGCCACAGCTTCCGCCAGCGAACTGCTCATCAATGCGCTCAAACCTTACATTGACGTGGTGACTGTCGGCAGCACCACCTTTGGCAAACCGGTGGGCGAAAACGGCTTCGACTTTTGCAGCAACGTGTTGTATCCCATGACCTTCAAGATGACCAACGCGGCCGGCTACGGCGATTATTTCAGCGGTTTCGCGCCCACCTGTCCGGCAGTGGACGATCTGAACCAGCCGCTGGGCAGCAGCAGCGAAGCGTCACTTTCCACCGCCCTGTATTACATCGCCAACGGGAACTGCGGTCCGAATGCCACAGTCGCAGAACGTGCCATTGCACGAGCGGCAGCGCTGCGACCATCGCCGCAGAGATACCGCTGGCAGAATCTGGTGAATGCGTATTAACCTGCCTAGCGTCGAGTTACCAGCCAATACTTCTTCCGCCGTCAACTGAAAGTATTTGTCCGGTCACATACTCCGCATCGCGCACCAGATAAACGATGGCGCCGGCGATGTCCTCCGGTGAGCCGGCGCGTTTGAGTGCGGTGTTGTCGAGAATGGCCTGTTTGGCTTTTTCATCCAGTCCCTGCGCGGGCCACAGTATCGGTCCGGGCGCGACGCCATTGACGCGCACTTCCGGCCCCAGCTCGCGGGCCAGTGACAGCGTTATCATCTCGAGTCCCGCCTTGGAGGCACAATAGACCGTGTGTTCGCGTAACGGCCGATGCGCGTGAATGTCCAGCATGTTGATGATGGCGCCATGGCTTTTTTTCAGATGCGGCGCCGCGGCTTGGGACAGAAAGAACGGAGCCTTGAGGTTGCTGATCATGAGGTCATCCCAATCCGACTCGCTGACTTTGCCGATGGGTGTGGGATAGAACGTCGAGGCATTATTTACCAGCAGATCCAGCGAGCCCCATTGCAAACTGGTTTTGATAAGCGAAGCAAAGCCGTCAATTTCCGCGAGATCCGCCTGGGCCGGCACCGCGGAATCCCGGCGTATTTCATTCAGCGATTGGCACAGCACCTGGGCGTCTTGTTCCGAACTGCGGTAGTGCACCACCATGTTCATGCCTTCCGCGTGCAACCGTCGTGCAACTGCCGCGCCGATGCGCCGCGCGGCGCCGGTAACGAGCGCCGTCTTGCCATCCAGCTTTCGGGTATCATTTTTCATCACTACACCTTGAAGTGTTCAGCCCGCTGTCATTAAACCAGAAACCCGTGTTGCCCATCAGACACTCCATGCAGGATCTTCCCACGCCTTCGCCGGAAGCCTTGGCCCACAGCGAGCGTTTGCGTGCGCGGATCCGCGCCGAGATTGTTGCACAGGGCGGCGCGATCGGTTTTGAGCGCTATATGGAGCTGGCGTTGTACGCGCCGGGGCTCGGCTATTACAGCGCTGGTGCGCGCAAGTTCGGCGCCAGCGGAGATTTTGTCACTGCGCCGGAACTCTCGCCGCTGTTTGCGCATTGCCTCGCGCTGCAGTGCGCCGAAGTGCTCACCGCACTGGATGGCGGCGACATCCTGGAACTGGGTGCCGGCTCCGGCCGGATGGCGGCGGACATGCTGGCCGAACTGCAACGGCTTGATGCGCTGCCGCGCCGCTACCTGATCCTCGAAGTCAGTGCGGAACTGCGCGAACGTCAGCGGCAGACGCTTGCGGAACACGTGCCCGCACTTCTGGAAAAAGTTCAGTGGCTGGAGCACTTGCCGGAAACTTTCTCGGGCGTGATCGTGGGCAATGAGGTTCTGGATGCGCTGCCCGTGAGCCGGTTTCAACGCTCGGTACAAGGATTTGATGAATTCGGCGTGGCGGTCGAAGACGAGGGTTTCAC
>JBOIAY010000093.1:0-4983 GCA_050739255.1 Gammaproteobacteria bacterium | reverse complement strand
GGTGTTGTCAGCCCGGGACACCCGCAGCCAACGACCGTTAGGGCACCCCACCAGGAAGAACCGGAACAAGCGGCGCTGAACATGCCCGGCGAAAACCTCGTTTACGGTTTGCATGCTGTCATGGCGCTGTTCGAGCGGCAACGGCCTGTGCAGCAACTGTGGGTGCAGGACAGCCGCAGCGATGGACGACTGGAATCCTTGCTGACCCAAGCGGCGCAGCAAGGTGTTTCCGTGCAGCGCGTACCGCGGGAAAAACTCGATCAACTCACCGGCAATGGCCGGCATCAGGGCGTCGTGGCGCAAGCGGGTGTGGCACAGGCGGGCGATGATGATGATCTCAAAGCCTTCGTATTGGCACTCAATGCACCGGCCTTCCTCCTGGTGCTGGACGGCGTGCAGGATCCCCACAATCTCGGCGCCTGTCTGCGCAGCGCCAATGCTGCCGGTGTGCAGGCGGTCATTGCACCCAGGGATCGGGCGGCGGAATTGACCCCGGTAGTGCGCAAAGCCGCGGCTGGCGCTGCGGAGATGACACCGTTCTTCCAAGTCACCAACCTGGCGCGCGCTTTGCGCTGGCTCAAGGAGCAGAATATCTGGCTCGTGGGTCTGGCGGGCGAAGCGGATGATGAACTTTATAGTCTTGATCTAAAGGGGCCATTGGCAATCATTCTCGGCGCAGAAGGCTCCGGTTTGCGGCGTCTGAGCAAGAGCGAGTGTGATTTTCTCGCCCGCATTCCCATGGCGGGTGGTGTCGAGAGCCTGAATGTCTCCGTCGCAGCCGGCGTAGTGCTGTTTGAAGCACTGCGCCAGCGTCGAACCAGGGATAAAGCCTCATGACAATCGAGTAAGAATCCACTTACGATCATCATGGAGTCAACACCCACAAAAACGCAGTTATTGACCCATGAGTGTCACCACGGATTTATTATCAGATTTCATTCAGCGCTTCTGACAGGCGGCTGACCTGTGTGACCTGAATACCGCCAATGGTGTCTTTGCGCGGTGCATTCCCCTTCGGCACGATGGCGCGTTTGAAGCCATGCTTGGCGGCTTCACGTAGTCTTTCCTCGCCGTTGTACACCGGCCGGATTTCACCGGCGAGTCCTACTTCGCCGAACAGCACGAGATCGTTCGGCAGTGGTTTATCGCGATAACTGGATAAGGCCGCGAGCATGATGGGCAGGTCGGCAGCGGTTTCATTGACGCGCAAGCCGCCGACCACGTTCACGAATACGTCGCGGTCGAACATGGCCACACCGCCATGACGGTGCAGTATCGCGAGCAGCATGGATAGGCGGTTTTGGTCGAGACCAACGGACACGCGCCGCGGATTGGCGAGATGACTTTCATCCACCAGCGCCTGTACTTCGATGAGCATGGGACGGCTGCCTTCGCGGATGACGGTGACGGCGCTGCCACTGACCGGCGTGCCGTGGCGTGACAGAAAAATCGCGGAAGGATTCTTGACCTCCTTCAAGCCGGATTCGGTCATGGCAAACACGCCCAGCTCATTGGCCGCGCCGTAGCGGTTTTTCACCGCGCGGATCACACGATACCGGCTGCCGGCATCGTTTTCGAAATACAGCACCGTGTCCACCATGTGTTCAAGCACCCGCGGTCCGGCAATGGCGCCTTCCTTGGTGACATGGCCCACGAGGAACACCGCCGTGCCGCTGCTTTTGGCAAAGCGCACCAACAAGCCGGTGGATTCGCGCAACTGTGCCACCGCGCCGGGCGCCGATTGCAGAAGTTCCGTGAACATGGTCTGGATGGAATCCACAACCAACACCGCAGGCTTGAGCTTGGCTGTAGTTTCCAGCATGCGTTCCACGCAGGTTTCCGCCGCCAGCTGCAGCGGGCGGCCCGCCACGCCCAGCCGCTGGGCGCGCAAAGCCACTTGTTCCAGGGATTCCTCGCCGGTGATGTAGAGCACCACGCGTCCATCGGACAGGCTTGCCGCCGCCTGCAGCAGCAATGTGGATTTGCCGATACCCGGGTCGCCGCCGATCAAGGTCACCGAGCCGGGCACGAGTCCGCCGCCCAGCACCCGGTCCAGTTCCTGGAGTCCCGTGCCCACCCGCGGCTCAGCTTCGCCTTTGACTTCTGTGAGGCGGCGCACCGGAGTCTCGGCGGAACCGACCGTCTGTCGGCGACGGACGGGTTGTTCGGGAACACGGGCTTCCACCAGGGTGTTCCAGGCGCCGCAATCGGGGCATTGGCCGGCCCATTTCAGGGACCGGCCGCCACAAGCGTCGCAGACGAATAAGGTGCGGGTCTTGTTCACGGACGATACAGAGTTGCGTACTTTCCAGGCGGGCGATGGTAGCACGGGCTTTGCAGAGGCCCGGAGGGGGCAGTTTGGCTTCAGGTTTGGAGGACATTCAAGGTATTATGGTGTGTCCTTAAATAGAAGCATTAAGAAGGGATTGGGGTGAAACAGCATGAATTGGCTTGTGGGACCGGTCTTCAGTGCGGCGTTCTTGCCAGTCGCCCGTGTTCCCTTGATCAGCTCTGCCATGCCGTCTGAGCTTTTGGCAGCGTGAACATGCTCATGGACAGGATTTTGCAGAACAATCCCGGGTCGGGCCACCCGGATGACGCGGAACCCGCAAATGGCCTGGGCGCCTGCGCGGCAAAAGGTACTCGCAGATGAACAAGAAAAGAACCCTGAGTTGCAGGGGACACCTTCATTTCGTGGGTCTCACGGACAAAGGCATGGTGCGTCCCAACAACGAAGACGCCATTCTGACCGATCTGGAAACCGGGCTGGTGCTGGCTGCCGATGGCATGGGTGGTTACAAGGCAGGCGAGATTGCCAGCAGCATCGCTGTGGAAACCATCCACGAGTTTGTGACCCAGGGCCTTGACGAGGCACGCCGGCAAATTGGCGTCAGCGACAGCGGCTACTCCCCCGAAAGCGCGCTGTTGCGCGACGCCATCACACGTGCCAATGAAGCGATTCACGATGCTGCCAAGAATCAGCCGCAATGCGATGGCATGGGCACCACCGTGGTGGCCGCTCTGTTCCATGACAACCGGGTATCCATCGCCCATGTGGGAGATTCGCGCGTGTACCGCCTGCGCCGCGGTCTCTTCGAACAAATCACCATCGATCATTCCTTGTTGCAGGAACTGGTGGCCCGTGGAATCTACACCTCGGAGGAAGCCCGCAAATCCCTGAACAGAAACCTGGTCACCCGTGCCCTCGGCATCGAACCCACGGTGCAGGTGGATTTGCAGGAGGATGTGGCTCTGCCGGGTGACATTTTCCTGCTTAGCACTGACGGTCTGCAAGACATGGTTCCTGATCCGGACATTCACTTAACCGTGGATACTTTTAGTGATAATCTTGAAATCGCAGCCAAACAGCTTGTCAAACTGGCAAACGACAACGGCGGCCGCGATAATATCTCCGTGGTACTGGCCAGCCCCATCACATCATTTGAAAGTGCGAAGAAAAGTTTTTTTGAGCGAATTACCAGCCGGTTTTCATAAACATCGGCAGGGATCCGGCAGGTTCCGCGGAAATTGACATAACGAGGCATTCATGGGCAAGCTTATACTCACTCTGGATGGACACGAGCTCGCGCAATACGAGCTTGAAAAGGAGCGCTATACCCTCGGACGGCTGTCGGACAATGACATCCACATAGACAACATGGCGGTGAGCGGACATCACGCATTGATTCTCAACATCCTCAGGGACTCATTTCTGGAGGATCTCAACAGCACCAACGGCACCTATGTCAACGGCAGACTCATCAAAAAACATGCCTTGCAGGAAGGCGACGTCATCACCATCGGCCGCCATCAGCTCAGGTACATAAGTGATCGTGCCAAGGAGGGTGAGGACGAATTCGAGCGCGCGATGGTTATCAAGCCGGGCGCTGGTATCCAGCCGGGTGCACCAAATCTCGACAGCGACAATCGCGGTATCGCCCAATCCGCAGTAGTACCTGCGGGCGAGGCTGCCAAGACCACACTGCCCAAGGCCAAATTACAGGTGCTCTCCGGCAGTTTCGCCGGCAAGGAAATGGAGCTTACCAAGGCGCTCACTACGCTCGGCAGACCGGGTGTGCAGGTCGCCGCCGTCACGCGCCGCAACGATGGCTTCTATGTGGTGCACGTGGAAAGCGGGCAGGGCCAGGGTTTTCCCACCGTGAACGGCAAGGAGATCGGTGCGGAAGCACGCAAGCTGGGAGACAACGACGTGATCGAGCTGGCGGGTGTAAAGATGGGGTTTTATTCCCTGCAAAATGTCTGATATAAAATATGTTTTATTGCACTACACCCACTGCTGATACGGTGGGTGTTTCGTTTTCTTCCACCACGCTGAATTTAACCCGCTGGGTGACGCCGCACAGCAATTCATAGGGGATGGTGCCGGCGGCGTGCGCGATCTCTTCCACCGGCAGCTCCGGTCCCCACAACACTACCGGGTCACCTGTAGCGGCATCGGGCAAGTCATCCAGGTTTACTGCGATCATGTCCATGGCCACGCGACCGATCAATGGTGTGCGCACACCGTTCACCAGCACCGATGTGCCGTTGGGCGCATGCCGCGGATACCCATCGCCGTAGCCGATGGCGGCGATACCGATGCGCGTGTCATGCGGCGCCACCCACGCGCCACCGTAACCTACCGCTTCACCCTTGAGCACTTTTTTCACCGCGATGAGCGTGGTGCGCATGGTCATGGCGGGAATCAGACCTTCCTGTGCACCATGGCGTTCGGCGAAAGGCGACACGCCATACAACAGAATGCCAGGCCGCACCCAATCGGCATGACTCTTGGGCCAGGCGAGAATACCGGCGGAATTCGCGATGCTGCGTTCCGCTTGGATGCCGGCGGTCGCTGCAGCGAATACTTCAAGTTGTTCGCGGGTGTGCGGATTGGCGGGTTCGTCGGCGCGGGCAAGATGGGTCATGAGCCGCACCGGACCTCGCACGGCGCGCGCGGCACTCAGCTGTTCCCATACGGTG
>JBOIAY010000092.1:0-5014 GCA_050739255.1 Gammaproteobacteria bacterium | reverse complement strand
GAACAGGCTTGACAACTGGCTCTGCAGCCGGCGCTTGCTGAAACTGTAGCGGTCTTCCTCCGGCAGGAACATGGTGACACCCAGAGCACGGCCGCGCGGAATGATGCTCACCTTGTAAACCGGATCGTGATCCGGCACCAAGCGACCGACAATCGCATGCCCGGACTCATGGAACGCCGTGAGTTTTTTCTCGTCCTCACTCATGACCATGGAACGGCGCTCCGCGCCCATCATGATCTTGTCCTTGGCCTTTTCGAATTCATCCATGCTCACCGTGCATTTGTTGATGCGGGCGGCGAACAGTGCCGCTTCATTCACCAGGTTGGCAAGATCGGCGCCGGAGAAACCAGGTGTGCCGCGCGCGATGAGGGCGGGTTTCACGTCATCGGCAATCGGCACCTTGCGCATGTGCACTTTCAGGATTTGCTCGCGGCCGCGCACGTCTGGCAGAGGCACCACCACCTGGCGGTCGAAGCGGCCGGGACGCAGCAAGGCCGGATCCAGCACATCGGGGCGGTTGGTGGCGGCGATGACAATCACACCTTCGCTGCCCTCGAAGCCGTCCATCTCCACCAGTAGTTGATTCAAGGTCTGCTCACGCTCGTCGTGACCGCCACCCAGACCCGCACCGCGATGCCGGCCCACGGCATCAATTTCATCTATGAATATGATACAGGGCGCATGTTTCTTGGCTTGCTCGAACATGTCGCGCACACGCGAGGCGCCTACACCCACGAACATCTCCACGAAATCCGAACCAGAAATCGAGAAGAATGGCACCTTGGCTTCACCTGCGATGGCCTTCGCCAGCAGCGTCTTGCCGGTGCCCGGTGAACCCACCATCAGCACACCGCGGGGAATGCGACCGCCGAGCTTCTGGAATTTGCCGGGGTCGCGCAGGAATTCCACCAGTTCAGCGACTTCCTCCTTGGCTTCCTCGACGCCCGCCACGTCGCTGAAATTGATCTTCACTTGGTCCTCGCTCAACATGCGCGCACGGCTCTTGCCGAACGACATGGCGCCGCGGCCACCGGCCCCGCCCGACATCTGTCGCATGAAGTAAATCATCACGCCGAGGAACAATAGGATTGGCCCGAACGAAATCAGTACTTGCAACAGCCAGGAGGTCTGCTTAGGCGGATTGGCCTCTATTTTTACATTGGCATTGTTCTTGCGCAGGTTGTCCACCAGCGGCGCGAAGTTCGTGGTCAGCGGGCTGTAGGTGCTGAATTTCTCTCCTGAGGACAAAGTTCCGGTGATATCACGGCCGTCGAAAGTGACACTCGTAATGCCGCCTTCCTGCACATCCGTTAGGAAGGCGGAATAGGCGATGGCCTGGGTCTTGCTGCTGCTGCTGGAAGTAAAACTGTTGAAAACGGCCAGCAGCACCACTGCAATCAGGATCCAGATGAGCAGGGTTTTGAGAAAATCGTTCAAAATCAGATTCCTCGCAGGCACCGCGACTTCGACGCCATAGCGCATTCTAGCATTTAGTCAGCCCTAAGCCCGTGGATGTCTCGCCAGCAGATACAGTTCACGGCTGCGCGCCCGCGAGGCCGCTGGTTTGCGGGTCACCACACTGTGAAAACTGCCGCGCACAGCCTGCAAATACGCGGGGAATCCCGCGCCTTGGAAGGTTTTTACCAAAAACGCACCCTGGGGATCAAGCACCGGTCGGGCAAACGCCAAGGCCAGTTCTGACAGATACATGCTACGTGGCTGATCAATGGCCTCCTCACCGCTGATATTGGGGGCCATGTCTGACAAAACAAGGTCCACGGGCTGGCCCATCAAACGGGCATGCAGGTCTGCCAAAACCGGTCCCTCGGTAAAATCCCCCTGGATGATTTCCACACCTTGCACAGGTTCCATCGGCAGGATGTCCAGCGCCAGCAGCGCACCGCGGCCCTTCAGGATTTTCGCCGCGTACTGGCTCCAGCCACCCGGCGCGGCGCCCAAATCCACGATCGTCATGCCCGGTTTGATGAGCTTGTCGCGCTGCTGAATTTCCTCCAGCTTGAATATCGCGCGGGAACGCCAGCCTTCCTGCTGGGTACGTTTCACATACACATCGGAGAAATGCTCGGCCAGCCAGCTTGCGCTGCTTTTGCTGCGTTTAGACATGAGGGCGCCTCTAAAAATCGATCTATTGTTTTCTGTGGGTGTTAGAAATGACCTCGGAAGCCTCATGTACTAGCGTGTACGCTCCGGTTCCTCGGTCATTTCTGCCTACCCAGAAACCAAAATCTCTGATTTTTAGGAGCGCCCATGACACGATGTTTGCTTGTCCAACACGTGTTGCTATTGGTAGCGCACGTTGATGATCTCGAAACGGCGTTCGCCCGCGGGCGTCTTCACCACCGCGACGTCACCTTGTTGTTTTCCAATCAATGCGCGTGCCATGGGTGAATTTACGGAAATACGTCCCGCTTTGATATCCGCTTCATCCTCGCCCACGATCTGATAGGTGGATTCACTGCTACTTTCCTCGTCTGCCAGTATCACGGTGGAACCAAATACCACTTTGCCGTTCGCGTTGATCCTGGTGACATCAATGATTTCCGCATTCGCAAGCTTGGATTCCAGTTCCAGTATGCGGCCCTCGGCAAAACTCTGCTGTTCGCGGGCGGCGTGATATTCGGCGTTCTCGCTCAAATCGCCGTGGGCACGCGCTTCGGCAATGGCCTTGATGATGCGCGGACGGTCCTCGCTCTTCAGACGCTTGAGTTCCTCGCGCAAACGCTCGGCGCCACGCACGGTCAAGGGAATCTTCGACATCAGGCCAGCTCCTTGTGCAAGTCCTGCAATTTGTTGACGCCTGCGGAATCAATGTAATCCAGCGCGATCACTGTGGCCTTGGCAGCGGCGATGGTAGTGTAATAAGTGATCTTGCGTGAAATTGCTTCGCGGCGAATCGAATAAGATTCCAGCACCGCCTGTTTGCCTTCCGTGGTATTCACGATGAGGCTTACTTCCTCGTTCTTGATCAGGTCCACCACGTGCGGCTGACCCTCGCGCACTTTATTTATGTGTTCGCAGGCCACCCCAGCCGCTTCCAGCGCGCTTGCGGTGCCATGCGTCGCGACCAGCTTGAAACCGCGCTGCACCAGCGCCCGTGCCAGACTCACGACCGCGGGTTTGTCCTGGTTGCGCACCGACAGCAGCGCCTTGCCACCGGTCGGAATGATGATACCCGAAGCAAACTGGGCCTTGGCATAGGCTTCGCCGAAACTGCGCCCGGTGCCCATGACTTCACCGGTGGATTTCATTTCCGGACCTAGAATCGGGTCCACACCGCGGAATTTTATAAATGGAAATACCGGCTCCTTCACGGAATAATACGGCGGCACGGGGATCGCTGCGATGCCCTGCTGCTTGAGGCTGCAGCCCACCATGCAGCGCGCCGCCACTTTCGCGAGGGGCACACCCACGGCTTTGGACACGAATGGCACAGTGCGTGAAGCGCGTGGGTTTACTTCCAATATATAGAGCCTGTCGCCCTGGATGGCAAACTGGATATTCATGAGGCCCACCACCTTGAGGGCCCGGACCAGTTGCTGCGCCTGCTGGCGAATGCGCGCTTGCATGTCCGCTGACAAAGAGTTGGGCGGCAAGGAACAACTGGAATCGCCGGAATGGATGCCCGCCTGCTCGATGTGCTCCATGATCCCGCCGATGAGCACCTCTTCACCGTCCGAGAGCGCATCCACGTCCACTTCGATGGCGTCTTCCAGAAAGCGGTCCATCAACACCGGCGAGGCATTGGATACTTTCACGGCGTTGCGTATGTAGCCCAGCAGGTCTTCTTCGCCGAATACCACTTCCATGGCGCGGCCGCCCAGCACATAGGAAGGCCGCACCATCAATGGAAAACCCACTTCGCGTGCCAGCACCACGGCTTCACCTTCGTTATGGGCGCTGCGCGCCGGCGGCTGCAATAGTCCGAGCTTATCCACTAGTTTGGAAAAACGCTCACGGTCCTCGGCCAGATCAATGGAATCCGGTGAGGTGCCGATGATGGGCGCACCGGCTGCTTCCAGGGCGCGCGCGAGTTTTAGCGGCGTCTGTCCGCCGAATTGCACGATCACACCTTTTGGGTTTTCCTTGTGGATGATTTCCATCACATCTTCAAAAGTCAGCGGCTCGAAATACAGGCGATCCGACGTATCGTAATCGGTGGATACGGTTTCCGGATTGCAATTGACCATGATGGTCTCGTAACCGTCCTCGCGCAGCGCCAACGCCGCATGCACGCAGCAGTAATCGAATTCGATGCCCTGGCCGATGCGGTTCGGCCCACCGCCCAGCACCATGATTT
Organism: Gammaproteobacteria bacterium; assembly: GCA_050739255.1. Classification (GTDB taxonomy): domain Bacteria; phylum Pseudomonadota; class Gammaproteobacteria; order Natronospirales; family REEB76; genus REEB76. The sequence continues at coordinate 696 of JBOIAY010000092.1, read as the reverse complement.
TTTCACGTGTGGTCGGATCCGCTTCGCACTCCTCTTCGTATGTGGAATACATATAGGCTGTCGCCGCGGCGAATTCCGCGGCGCAGGAATCCACGCGCTTGTACACCGGGTGGATACCGTATTTGATGCGCAATGCGCGGATTGCGGATTCTGTGGATTTCACCAGCGCCGCCAGGCGGCTGTCGGAGAAGCCCTTGCGCTTGAGTGCCCTCAAACGCTTTGAGTCCAGAGTTTAGAGGCCGGCGACGCTGAGTGCGCGTTCTTCTTTCACTAAATCCTCAATCTGCGCCAGAAACCAGGGATCAATGCGGCTGAGCGCGTACACTTCGTCTATTGACAAACCCGCACGAAACGCATCTGCGACATACCACAGTCGTTCCGGACCAGGCGCCCGCAGCTCCAAACGCACAAAGTCCATGGCAGTCGGCGTACTGAAATCCGTCAGTTTTTCGTTCAGACCGTCGCTGCCGGTTTCCAGGCCGCGCAAGGCTTTTTGCAGCGATTCCTGGAACGTGCGCCCGATGGCCATGACTTCACCCACGGATTTCATCTGTGTGGTGAGCCGCGGTTCGGCCTGGGGAAATTTTTCGAATGTAAACCGAGGTACCTTGGTAACCACGTAATCAATCGTGGGTTCGAATGACGCCGGTGTGGCGCCGCCAGTGATCTCGTTTTTGAGTTCCTCGAGTGTGTAAC
>JBOIAY010000091.1:0-3104 GCA_050739255.1 Gammaproteobacteria bacterium | reverse complement strand
TTTTGAGCCGCACCCTGATCCATTTCCACGAAAGCAAAGCCGCGGGGGCGGCCGGTTTCGCGGTCAGCGATCAGTTTCACCGAATGCACGGTGCCGAACGACTCGAACTTGGAACGAACTTCCTCTTCGGAAGCGGTAAAGGGCAGATTGCCCACATAGATTGACGTCATGCTCTTGATTCACTCTGCTGTAACTATAAAAATCACGGTGGCCGGAGTTGAAGCCCGCTGCCGTGATATGACCTGACGGCTTGTCCGTTTGTTCGTGCTCCCCGTCACGGTCCGAAAACCGGGAAGGGGGGCACAATAAATGGCAACCGCCTTATTGTTCGTTACTTGATCACGCTGATGCGGCGAGCAGGGCGAATTCCCCAAAGAACGTCGGCAGGTCTGTGACAGGTCCCGAACGGGGGCGAGAGCTTACGCTTGTTGCAGGGCGCTGTCCAATACTTCCGGCAGGCATAAAACCCTTGAAAATCACTGGCCTGTGTCTGCGGATGAAGGTGTGCTTTGACGTATAATGCCCGGCCTTTTCCGCCGGTTTCCCCTCCGTGATCGAGAAACTACGCAATATCGCAATAATCGCCCATGTGGACCATGGCAAGACCACCCTGGTAGACCAATTGCTGCGGCAGTCCGGCACCTTGGATGCCCGTGCCGCCATGCCGGACCGGGTCATGGATTCCAACGACTTGGAGCGGGAGCGGGGCATCACTATCCTGGCCAAGAACACTGCCATCCGCTGGGGTGACTACCGTATCAATATAGTGGATACCCCGGGGCATGCCGACTTCGGCGGCGAGGTGGAGCGGGTGCTGTCCATGGTGGATTCGGTGTTGCTGCTGGTGGACGCGGTGGACGGCCCCATGCCGCAGACGCGCTTCGTGACCCAGAAGGCCTTTTCCCATGGTTTGAAACCCATCGTGGTCATCAACAAGATTGACCGGGACGGTGCGCGCCCTCATTGGGTGCTGAACCAGACCTTCGATTTATTCGACAAGCTGGGCGCATCGGACGCACAACTGGATTTTACGGTGGTGTATGCCTCGGCGCTGCACGGGCATGCCACCCTGAATCTGGATCAGCCGGGCAAGGACATGACTGCGTTGTTCGAAACCATCATCCGATACACGCCGCCGCCGCCGGTGGATTTGAACGGTCCGTTTCAGTTGCAAGTGAGTTCGCTGGACTATTCCAGCTATGTGGGCGCCATCGGCATCGGCCGCATCGCGCGCGGCCGCATCACGCGCAACAGCCCGGTAGCGGTGATTGATCACGAAGGCCGTGTGCGCCGCGAACGCGTCTTGCAAGTCTTCGGTTTTCTGGGCCTGCATCGCGTCGAGGTGGAAGAAGCCCAAGCCGGCGATATCGTGGCCTTCACCGGCATTCCCGCACCGCGCATCTCCGACACGCTCTGCGATCCCGAACACGTTGAGGCCCTGCCATCCCTGTCAGTGGATGAACCCACCATCAGTATGACCTTCGAAACCAACAGTTCGCCGTTCGCAGGTCAGGACGGCAAGTTTCTCACCAGCCGCCAGGTGCGCGAGCGCCTGTATCGCGAAGTGCTGCACAACGTGGCACTGCGCGTGGAAGATACCGAAGACACGGAAAAATTCCGGGTCTCGGGCCGCGGTGAACTGCATCTTTCCATCTTGCTCGAAACCATGCGCCGTGAAGGTTACGAGATTGCCATATCACGCCCGCAGGTGATTTATCACGAGGTGAACGGCGAACGTCACGAACCGTTCGAAATGCTCACGGTGGATATCGAGGAACGTCATCAGGGTGGCGTGATGGAAGCCTTGGGCAGCCGCGGCGGCGATCTGGCTGACATGCGTTCCGATGGCCGCGGCCGCATGCGCCTTGATTACATGATGCCAGCGCGGGGTCTGATCGGTTTCCAGACCGAGTTCCGCACCCTCACTTCCGGCACCGGACTGATGCATCATATATTCGATCATTATGGTCCGGCAAAAATTACCGGTGTGAATCAGCGCGCCAACGGCGCCATGATTTCCAACGGCGCCGGCAAAACTGTAGCTTATGGATTATTCAATTTGCAGCCACGCGGCCGTTTGTTTATCGCGCCGGGCGAGCCTGTGTACGAAGGTCAGATTGTCGGTATTCACGCACGCGACAACGACCTCACTGTGAATCCACTGAAAGGCAAACAGCTCACTAATATCCGTGCCGCAGGCCGCGACGAGAATGTCGTATTGACGCCGCCGCTCAAGTTCACGCTGGAACAGGCGATGGAGTTCATCGAGGACGACGAATTGGTGGAAATTACGCCCCACAATATCCGTCTGCGCAAGCGTTACTTGAAGGAACACGAACGCAAGAAGGCGGCCCGCAGCGTAGCCGCAGCCTGAGCACCCGGTGATCGGACCACTGCCCCTCCGGACGATGATGCCATGAACGTTGATCTTTACCTCCAAGCAGTGAAACGTTTCCAGACGCTGTTTGCCCGCGCGCAAGCTTTGGACATCCCGGAACCCGCGGCCATGAGTCTGGCGACTGTGAATGCAGACGGCCAGCCTTCCGTGCGTACCGTCTTGTTCAAGCAGGCGGACGCGCGCGGCTTCGTTTTCTACACCAATCTGCGCAGCCGCAAGGGTGAGCAGTTGCACGCCAATCCACGGGGCGCCTTGTGTTTCTTCTGGCAACTGCTCATGGAACAGGTACTGGTGGAAGGCAAAGTACAGCCGGTGGGCGAGGCCGAGGCAGATGCTTACTGGGCCACGCGCCAGCGCGCCAGCCAGATTGGCGCCTGGGCTTCGCAGCAGTCTGAAATATTGCCGGAGCGCAAACAACTGGAACAACGATACGTGGATTTTGAGCGAAAATTCGAGGGTAAACCAGTGCCGCGACCAAGCCACTGGTCCGGGTTTCGCCTGGTTCCGGAGTTGATCGAATTCTGGTCATCGCGGCCCGGACGGTTGCACGAGCGTGAGCGCTATTTTCTCAAGGACGGTATATGGCAGCGCACGCTGATTTATCCCTGAGCCTGATCTGGGCACCTCTAAAAATCGCTCTTTTGTTTTCTGGCGGTGTTAGAAATGACCTCGGAAGCCTCATGTACTAGCATGTACACTCCGGTTC
>JBOIAY010000090.1:0-4306 GCA_050739255.1 Gammaproteobacteria bacterium | reverse complement strand
CGCACGCACCGCGCGCCGGCGCAACGCCGCTTGCGCGGCCGGGGACAGGGAACGGGCATCGGTTTGCATACCCAAAGTATGGCACAAGAATCGGAAAAGTCAAGTGTTTATTGCTCTGAGTAGTAATCATAGAGGCGCTGTAGCCCGGCTCGTGAAACTGATACCACGCGGAGCTTCACGGCACTTGAATAGCAGGCGCGCGGCGGAGTGTCGCAGGTCTCGACCAACACCACGCTGCGCGAGGGAAACAGCGCCGCGATGTCCATGCCCAGAGTCGGTTTGGGCGCCATGTAAAACCGGCGGTTACCCCAGCCGAACATGAAATATTGGGCATCGGGCGCGGGTTGCAGCAGATGGATAAATGATTGCCCCAACTCGGCCCGCGACAGAACCAGTCCCGTATGCCAGCCGGAATCCAGTACCCAGATCTGTTCTTCATCCGCTGTAGTCTTGGGTGCGGGATTAGATTGACCTGTCGTCAGTCTGCCTGACGTATGCGAGGTGGCGCAGCCGGCTGCCAAGAGCAAACTGCAAATGATGCCGGCGATTATTTGTGAAGTAAGAGCGCTCAACAAAATACATATTAGCGATAAATCCTCCCGCGCGCGAAGCGCGCTTCCCCCCTTTTGTAAAGCGGGGTCGGGGGGATTTCTGCCATAGCCGGCACCCATTTTGAGTTATTTTTCTGGATTCTCCGAGGTTCATTAAAGCCCACATATGCCGTCGGAAGAACATATACAAGTCATTTTACGCGCGGCGTCACCAGCACCAGAACCCCGAACATTGGATGATCAAAATAGTTGATCTTGCCGGCATCCAGCTTGCGATCCTGTCTGAGCCGGTAGGGTTGGCAGGCGGGCGCAGCAACCGGTTGCGCAGTTTGCATGTCGGCGGCAAATTGAGCCGTCGAAGCCGCCTGCGCGGATGATGGAATGACATGCTTGGCCGATGGTCCGCAATATACCAGATCAAGATCAAAGTGCAGGTAGAGCCCGGTGGTGCTGAGTTTCGCGATGCCATAAACCGGTGTACCAATATCAGCGGCGGCGGTCGGTAGTGCCGTGGCCGCAGCCGGTGCGGCCGCAGGCGGTTCGCCGATGCGCACGAACAGCGCGCTGGCGCGGTCAATGGCCGGCTGTGCCCAGGCGATGTGCAGCAGCGGCTGATATTCGGACGAGCGGTGGAGTTTGCGCCAGGAGGAATCCATGCGATAACTCGATGAAGGCAGTATGTAGGGCAGGCCGTTGCCCTTGGCCTTTAGGGGCACGCCGCTGTCCCAGTCGGGTGCACCTGGATTGAGCGGCCAGGTTTCCAGTGAACCCGCTTGCGGATCGGAATTGCTGAACACGATGAGTTCCACGTCATACCAATTGGGCGCGGGTGCGGTGGCTGCAGGAGTATTCGCGGCAACTGCGCAACAAAGCGATAGCAGCAGTGTGGTGAGTAACAAACCGGCGTGTAATGTTTTCACATACTCATCCTATCTTATTGGAGCGGCTTTGTGGAAGCGACGGTCTCCGTCGCGATGCTAATATTATCGCGGTCAGGACGACCGCTCCCACAATAGTGTCATCCCCATAATTGTGATTTCATCATAATTATGCGGCCGCTGCTGTCTTCCGCGTGAGCACATCCAGCAGCACATCCACGCTGTTGATACGCCGCTCCGGATCATTCAGCTCCAGCATGAAGCGCAGGCGGTTGCTGCCATCCAGTTTATAGTGCTGCGGCTGCTGCTGAATCATGCGGATGACCACGGCGGGGTCCACGCTGGTGGTATCGCTGAAGCTGATGCGTCCGCCCGTGGTACCGGCTTCAATCTTGCGCACACCGAGCGGCGCGGCTTTGAGCTTGAGTTCGGCGATGCGGAACAGGGTCTTGGCGGGGATGGGCAGCAGGCCGAAGCGGTCAATCATTTCCACTTGCAGTTCGTTCAGTTCGTCCAGATTTCTGGCGCCGGCGATGCGTTTGTAAAGTGTCAGGCGCAGGTGCACGTCGCCGATATAATCGGCAGGCAACAGCGCCGGTATATGCAGGTCAATTTCCGGGCCGTGTTCCAGCGGCGCATCCAGGTCCACTGTGCGGCCTTCCTTCAGCGCGCGCACCGCGCGCTCCAGCAGTTCGGTATAAAGTGTGAAGCCGACTTCGTGAATCTGGCCACTTTGCTCTTCTCCCAATAATTCACCCGCGCCGCGGATTTCCAGATCATGAGTGGCGAGGGTGAAACCGGCGCCCAGTTCCTCCAGGGATTCGATGGCTTCCAGCCGTTTCACCGCATCGGCCGTGAGCAGGCTTCTGGGCGGGATGATGAGGTAAGCGTAGGCGCGGTGGTGGGAACGGCCCACGCGGCCGCGTAACTGGTGCAACTGCGCCAGTCCGAACTTGTCGGCACGGTGGATCACGATTGTGTTTGCGGTGGGCACGTCAATGCCGCTTTCGATGATGGTGGTGCACACCAGGATGTTGAAACGCCGATGATAGAAATCCAGCATCACCTGTTCCAGATCGCGCTCGTGCATCTGGCCATGTGCGATGCGTACTTCGGCGCCGGGCACGAGTTTTGCAATCTCGGCTGCGGTCTTTTCGATCGTGTCCACGCTGTTATGCACGAAGTACACTTGGCCACCGCGCTTGATTTCCCGCAGGCAGGCTTCCTGAACGAGTGCATTCTGCCATTCGCTCACGAAGGTCTTGACCGCCAGGCGTTCAGCCGGCGGTGTGGCGATGATGGACAGATCCCGCAAACCAGCCAGCGACATATTGAGTGTGCGTGGGATGGGTGTAGCGGTGAGGGTCAGCATGTCCACTTCAGCACGCAGTTTCTTGAGTTTTTCCTTGTGCTGCACACCGAAGCGATGTTCTTCGTCAATGATAACGAGGCCCAGGTCCTTGAATTTGAGTTCGTCGCGCAGCAGCGCATGGGTGCCGATGACGATATCCACGGTACCGGCGGCGATATCCTGCATGACAGTGTGCTGCTGCTTGCCGGTGCGGAAACGGGACAGCACTTCAATACGCACCGGCCAGTCGGCGAAACGGTCGTGAAAGGTCTGCGCGTGTTGCTGCGCGAGCAGTGTGGTAGGCACCAACAAAGCCACCTGTTTGCCACCCTGCACGGCCACAAATGACGCGCGCAACGCCACTTCGGTCTTGCCGAAGCCCACGTCGCCGCAGACCACCCGGTCCATGGATTTGCCGGCGGTCATGTCTTCCAGCACGCCATTGATCGCGGTGGTTTGGTCAGGGGTCTCGTCGAAAGGGAAATCTCCGGCGAACGCCTGGTAATCCAGTTCGCCAAATTTGAAGGCGTGGCCCTCACGCGCTGCGCGGTGCGCGTAGATGTCCAGCAGTTCGGCTGCCACGTCCCGCACCTGCTCGGCTGCCCGGCGCTTGGCTTTCAGCCACTGGTCGCTGCCGAGGCGGTGCAATGGCGCGGTTTCCGGCGCGCTGCCGCTATAGCGGGTGATGAGATGCAGCGAGGACACCGGTACATAGAGTTTCGCGCCCTCGGCATATTCCAGCATCAGGAATTCCGTTTCGATGCCGTTCAGTTCCAGCAGTTTCAGGCCCAGATACCGGCCCACGCCGTGTTCTTCGTGGACCACCGGCGCACCTTCGCTGAGCGCCGCCAGATCGCGGATGATGGTTTCAGGGTCACGGTTTCGTACCCGCCGGTTGATTTGGCGCGCACGCTGGCCGAAAAGCTGTTCTTCGGCGATGAGCGCCATGCCGGCCTCCGGCAGCAGCAGGCCGCGTTCGAGCGGCGCGACGCAAAGCGCGATGCGGGCGTCGCTGGCCAGAAATGCCGGCCAGCCATCCACACTTACGGGTTTCAAGTCGCGGCGTGCCAGCAGCTCCAGCAGGTATTCACGCCGGCCGGAGGATTCCGCGGCGAACAGCACGCGACCGGGAAATTCCCGGAGGAAGGCCAGTAGTTTTGCCACCGGTTCTTCGGCACGGCTTTCCACTCTGAGCGGCGGAGGTGCGGCGGTATTGAAATTGACGGCACCCGGTTCGGGCGACTTGAAGCTCTGTATCTGGATGCGCGGATGTGCGGCCAGCGCATTCTGCACTTCGTCAGGCGTCAGCCACAGTTCCTCGGGTTTGAGGAGCGGGCGCTCGATGTCATGCCGGTGCTGTTCGTAACGTTCCGTGATCTGTGTCCAGGCTTGTTGCAGTGCACCTGTCGTGTCTTCCAGTGTTGCGATTATGACGTTGGAGGGCAGGTAGTCAAAAAAGCCGGCGGTCTGCTCGAAGAACAGCGGTGCGTAATATTCGACGCCGCCGGGTGCGAGGCCGTTGCTCA
>JBOIAY010000089.1:0-37283 GCA_050739255.1 Gammaproteobacteria bacterium | reverse complement strand
GCAGCAACTCGGCCGTCAGGCCGAGGGAAGAAAATGACATAAATACTCCTGGAGCCGCCTGCTGACGCATGTGCGCCATGCCGGTCCAGGCAGTGAATTTATTAAGGGGATCGGGGAATACGCTCTATGAAGGTAGGCCGCGATGGGTTTGCGGGACAACAGACCGGATCGCGTCGCCTCAAACTCGGGGCGCAGTATACGGCATGGAGCCGGGATTACCTAATGGCCTCCTGGATGAGCTTGGCAGCGGCTTTTCAGGGGCATTTCCAGTGCCGAAATTGTGCTCGTTTGTGCAGTGTTTAGTTCAGTTCAGGATCTATCTCGACTTCCAAAGCAGTCATATTGTTTATTTATATAACGTATAGGCGGGTGAGCGCGAGCTCCTCGCCTTTTGACGTTAAGGAGGATGGCAATGAGGAGATGGGGCCAGTTAGTTAGGCAATTCTGTTCGAAGTAGTTTTTTTTATTTAACTTCGAAAATGTAGAATCATCCGTCATACAAGGTATAACAATACCGTCCATATAACTTTTTGGCATGTTGATCTTAACAAAATGTCTGTAATGCGTAGTAGTTATGTGGTCTTGAGACGTGGACGTCTGTTGGCCTCTAGCTTCTTCGTTGCATAAAAAACCTGCGCCGTAACTGAATAACGCTACCCCGAGTAATAGTACTGCGGATCTCATATTGATGGCCTCCATCTCTGATGTATTGGTTGTGAAATTCCCAAAAATAGGGTAGGGCGCGTATATTGCCCTGCGTGATCTCTACACTATCCAGTTTTTAAAAGCATATCCAATCCAGAAATTATGTTGCGAGACTTTTACGAGATTGTGTGCTGCATGCTTAGGAACGGTCCTGCATATGCAACGGGCGCCCCGTAGTCTGATGTTAATAGAAACAATCACTCACTCAGTAAAGACCGTTCTCATAGTGCAGAATGCTAATATCAGCGAGGCAGGCGAATCCAGCTTCTGGATCATGCGTTGGGCTTAACTGGGCGGGCCGTGCCGACGGCGCGGTTCACTTCCCATAGATTGCTGTGGGCCTCGAACACCACGGAATTCCCATGCAGGGTGGGATTGCGCATGAGTGTGTTGCCGGCTTGGGCAGCGCCTGCGACTAAAGCCAGCAGGGCCAAGGCAGGCACCAATACAATCTGACGGAAAAAGCAGCTCCGGAACATGGGTGTATTCCCTTAATGATCTGGGGTAAATACGACACGTCATTCACGATCGCAGGAGCTCTGGCTTACGGCCAAGACCTACCCGAAGCTGAGATTCATCTGCTGGATGCCGGCCACTTCGCGCTGGACGAAGCGACACCGGAAATCGCAGAGTTGTTTCGCGGGTTTCTGGCACAAGACTTCCCGGGTAAATGAGAAGAAGTCAGAAATGAATCAGCAATATATAAGGATTTCACAGGCGCGAACCTAACGCAGGTTGCCTATAGTTCACTCTATGGTGAACTATCGTGAAGAACGCCTGAACCGCGTGTTCGCTGCCCTGAGTGACCCCACGCGGCGCGCCATACTGGCGCGCCTCGCCCGCAAACGCACCCTCTCAGTGAGCGATCTCGCGGAGCCCTTCGCCATCAAGCTGCCCGCGATCATGAAGCACCTCGAAGTGCTTTCCGAAGTTGGCCTGATACGCCGCTCAAAGACAGGGCGCACGGTAAAGGTCAAGATTGTCGGCGGCTCCATGAAGGGAGCCGTGAATTGGCTGCAGCGTTACAAGCGCTTCTGGTCCACCAGCCTGGATCGCCTCGTCGCCTATGCCGAAGCGAAGGAACGCGAGTCGTGGGAGAAGGGTAGATGAATAAAGCCGTCCTCGTGCGCCGCATTGCCGCCCGGCCCGACATCGTCTTCGATGCCCTTGTGACCGCAGAGGGCATCGGTTCATGGTGGGGGCCGGACGATCTGCCGGTGGCATCCGCGGTAGCGGATACACGGGTCGGCGGAAGTTTCCGGGTGCGTTTCCCTTGTTGGGATGGCCTCGAGCATGAAAGCGCCGGCGAGTTCCTCGAGATCGCCAGGCCCGAGCGGGTCATCATGAGCTGGCGCTGGGTCTCCGGCGGCCCCCCCGAGGAACGCGGCAATACCTCGCGACTTGAATTCCACCTGCGCCCTATCGACACGGGTACTGAACTCACGCTCGTCCATTCGGAATTGAGTAATGAGACCTCCGCCAGCAGCCACGAAGGGGGCTGGGACGGCGCGCTCAGAAAGCTGATACGACGATTCGCTGAGGACCACCCGGTCCCGTCAGCTTAACGCGTACCCTACAGATCTGATTGAGGAGAGAGACCATGAAAGCCAAGCAGTTGAAGATGCGAGAGGGCCGCAGCATACAGGCGCTGATTCTGATATTGGGATGCCTGATGGCCGCACTATGGGTCAACCCAGCCCGAGCGGCTGGGAAAGATACGTACCCCACCATGGCCCCGATTGGGCAATACCGCATGGCGAGCGAGGCCGACGAGATCGCGCTCGCCCGCAGCGCGGCCCCGGCGTCCATCTCGGATCATGCAGAGGTGCTTGTGCTTGGGGAGCGCGGCTACGACATCGCCGTCAAAGGCACCAACGGCTTCGTCTGCCTCGTAGTAAGAGCCTGGGACAACAATTTCACCAACTCCCAGTTTTGGAATCCGAAGATGCGTGCCCCGTTTTGTGACAATGCGGCAGCCGCGCGTTCCGTTCTCCCACGGTATCTCACGCGTACCGAATGGGTCTTGGCCGGTGTGCCCAAGACTGAGATGCAAAATCGCGAGAGAGCCGAGCTAGCGGCCGGAAAGCTCAAGGCGCCGGAACCTGGCGCCATGTGCTACATGATGTCGAAAGGTGGTTATCTGAATGACGCCGCAGCGGGCCCCTGGCATCCGCACGTTATGTTGTACGTGCCGCGCACTGAGGCATCGCTATGGGGAGCCAACCTGCCAGGGTCGCCGGTGCTGATGGGCAATGCCGACGAAGACACTTCCGTCTTCTATGTCATTGTGCCGCACTGGTCCGACGGCACGCTTGGACCAGCCTACAAGTAAAGTCTAAATACATCAGGCGCGGTAAAGCCTCGCGGACCGCGACAGACCAACTCTGCTTGTGCGCAAAAACGGTGACGCGCGTCGTCTCTATTCAAGGAGAAGTTAGAAATGAATCGGTTATTTGTAAGAATTTTGCAGGTGCGAGCCTAAATATGCCGACTATATTAAAGCTATGTTACGGCTCTCAATATTTGACAGGCGCCAGTTCTATCTTGGCCGGAGATCGACACCTTAGCGCCATTACCTGGATATGACTCATCACGTATTTAATTTGGAGTCTTGTGAATGAATGCATCTAGTCATGTGCTTCAAATGATGCCGGATTTCATTGCAAAAAATGAACTCATGAATCTGATCGGGAAACTTCCGGTTAAAGTCGGGACACATATTAGATTTATCAACCTGATGAATATCCTGTATATACAGGCTTGCGGGAATTATGTTGACATCGCTACAGTATCTGGAGAAATCCTGCATACTAAGGAGCAGATTGCGGACATTGAAAACAGGCTTCCAATGAGCCTTTTTGTGCGGGTCCACCGTTCTTTCATTATCAGCAAGGAGCACGTCAAGGAAATAAGGTCAAAACAGAATGACTATGAATTTACACTTGTTAATGATGTGACGATCACCTCCGGATCAACCTATAAAAAGGATATCCGGAAACAGTTTTTGCTGAGTCCGGATTCCGAACGCAAATAATTTGGAGGCTCACGTAATCCATCGCTCGCCGATACCCCTGATTCAAGCTGGCCAGGCGCTGCTGTTTCTTGGCTATTCATTATCGTCTGATCTGCAACAATGCTGGGCAATAAAAAGCGCCGGCTACTCTACTTGAGGAAAGGTCGGAGAACAGCAACGTAACAGCGACTTTCCAAATAGCCGGCGCTTGTACATTGCGTCACTTGGCGCAATGCAAACTGCATTCTAGCCGAGCATTCAAGAATATCCAGTCGAAATATGGCGTCTCAAGGCCGAACGTCACCCGTTACTTGACTCATAACATCCGGTTACATACTTGTTCAAGCCGTTCGTATAGATTTTCAGTTCTCTCGTCATCACTTTCGACCAGCCATATCTGCAACTCTTCAGGTTTCCTCGACGATCATGCAGCAGCGTCCGGGTGCCAGATTCGATTGAGATGCTGGATTGGCGAGAAAAATTATGTACGAAATAGTGATATTCGTGTCTTGAATGATGATTTCGATACGCCGCTGGCAGATATCCGTCTTTCAACGTCATGAATCCCCTCTGTTTTTGACTGGAACTATTTCTATTACCCGTCATACTCAAACGCGTGCAGCAAACTGAAACATTTTCGCGACAGGTACCAATTTGGTATTTTCCATCACGGATTTGCGTGTTGCAATAAAGCAAACACGGAAGATCCAGAGATGCACTTCGGTAATCAGTCGCACATGATGAATTACAAAGCCGTTGAAACTCGATCTACTTGAATGAGGAACTACTCATGAAACACGATTTAATCAGCAAAGCCGTACATTACGGACTGATGACGGGTACTGCGGTGGCCTTGGTGGCGCCTACGGTATTCGCCCAGAACGCACCCAGTGCCGCCACCTCAAATGCAGCGCCCACGGCGCAACTCGGCCGCATCATGGTGACGGGTTCGGCGATTCCGCGCACCAGCATCGAAACACCGGCGCCGGTCACGGTGATCACCGCCAAACAAATCCGGGAAAGCGGCCTGACCACGATTTCGGATGTACTGCGTACCCTGTCCGCCGACAACAGCGGCACCATTCCAAACGCGTTTACCGCCGGTTTCGCCAACGGCTCCTCCGGCGTAGCACTGCGCGGCCTGACGGTGAACTCCACCCTGGTCTTGATTGACGGGCGCCGCACCACTGCGTATCCGCTGGCGGACGACGGCGAACGCTCGTTTACCGATTTGAACACCATTCCGCTGAACGCCGTGGAGCGCATTGAAGTGCTGAAAGACGGCGCGTCTTCCATCTACGGCGCCGATGCCATCGCCGGCGTCATCAATATTATTCTGTATCCGTCCTATAACGGCTCGCGCGCGACCGCGCAATTTGGCACCTCATCACAAGGCGGCGGTACCTCGACGGATTTGACCTTCATCACCGGCACCGGCAATCTGGATACGAATAATTTTAACGCATACCTGAGCGTCGAAGCTCACACACAACAGCCGATTAATAATAGCCAGCGCGGTTATCCGCTGGATGCTTGTGACACGAGCCCATCTGGCAATCGCGATTCATGCGTAGGCGGCAACCCCGCGTTTGGCGGTCCCGGAATCAGTGCCAGTAACTACGGTACGGTGGCACCCGCGATTGTCACTGGTACCAATGCGGACGGCAGTCCCAACCTGCTCGCTGGTCAACAGATTGCGGGTACCAGATTCCAGCCGCTGCGCCCGTGTCCGACACCGGTCACCTATCCAGGCACCGGCGTGAATACCGGCACCGGTTGCACCTATAACCAAATTACCGATCCGAACTTCGGCCTCCAGATCCAGCCGAAAACCCAGAGTGAATCTGTTGACGGCCGCATTACGGTGAATCTAAACCCGACCACCACGGCCTATCTGAATGCGAGTTATAACCAGTTCCGCATGGTGTCACATAGCTCTTTGCCACCGAGCACTGGAGTTTCCCCCAATACACCGACTATTCAAAACGCCGTACCGACCAACACCGGTAATATTGTCCTGCCGCCGGTGCTGCCGGATGGTTCGATTAACCCGAATGATCCGTTTGCGACAGCGGCGGGTTGTGCGGGCGTGGCCGCCCCCGGCCCCGGAGCAAACGTGAACACCCCCGGCTGCCAGTATGCCAAAATCAACTACGGATTCGGCGACCTGCCAGGATTCGGCTGGGAAACCGACGTCAACCACGTGATGCGCATGGATGCGGACGTCAACGGCGCGTTCAACGACAACTGGAGTTACGACGCAGCCTTGAACCTCAATCATGCCTGGTTGAACTACAATCTTTATGGGTTTTTGTATTACCCGCAATTGATCAGCGATGTCACAGATGGTTCCTACAACTTTGTGAATCCCTCGCTCAATTCGCAGGCTACCCGCGATGCCTTGGCGCCGCCGAATGGGGTAACCGCGACCACCGATGAGGATTCCATTGATTTTACCGTCAATGGTTCTCTAGCCAACCTGCCGGGTGGACCTTTGGGTTTGGCGGTAGGCGGTCAATGGCGCTACGAGGCCCAGGATGATCCAAGCCTGAATCCAGGGAATAACTACGAGGGTTTGGGCATTGCCCAGACCATCGGCCACCGCAACGTGGCGGCGGTGTTCGCCGAGTTGGATGCCCCGGTGCTGACTTCTCTGGAAATGGACCTGTCGGCGCGTGAGGACCACTACTCGGATTTCGGCAGCGCGTTCTCGCCGAAATTCGGTATCAAGTGGACCCCGCTTTCGCAATTGGCGTTCCGCGGCACCTATTCCCGCGGTTTTAGAGCCCCCGCGTTCTCGGAGAATGGATCAAGTTCCTCGCTTGGGTTCTCATCTTTCAATCCGGCTCTCTCGGCTCCGAACTTCGTCAATGAGCATTGCGCGACCGTCCAGCCGAGCCCAGTACCCAACCCCTGCTTGCCGAATACGTATGCGCAGCCCTATAGCATAGGTGTTTTGAGCGAGGCAAATCCGGATATCCAGCCGGAACGTTCGCGCAATTACACCCTGGGCACGGTGTTCCAGCCATTCTCTGCGTTCAGCGGCACGGTGGATTATTACAACATCTTGAAGACCAACGTGATTGCACCACCGGCGACTGGCGGCCTGATTTCCGAGTATTTCGCCGGTGCAGCGCTCCCTCCGGGTTCGGTGATTGTGGACCTGCCCGATCCGCAGTACCCAACAGCCACGCCCAAGCCGGCTCAGTTCAATGCGGAGTATCTCAACGAGAATGAACTGCGGACCACCGGCTTTGATGTCGAGCTGCGGTACAACCAGAGCTTCGGTGCGGTCACCTGGACTAGTGATTTCAACTTCACCAAGATTCTGACATGGTGCGAAACCTTGGAGGCGGGTGGTCCGTGCATCTCGATGGTGGGCACAGAGGGACCTTATAATTTGTCTTCAGGTGCGGGCACGCCGAAGTTCCGCTGGAACTGGGCGAACACCTTTGCGTTCGGACCGGCCAGCATTACTGCCACCGCGTACTGGGTGAGCCGCTATAACATGACGGCACCGGATGTGGCTCCTGTGGGTCTTTGCATCAGCGGGGGTTATACCGGTCAAGATGTTCCGGCGGATTGCGGTGTGCCGGCGTTCTGGTACGTTGACCTAACCGGTGTTTATCACCTCACAGATAACTGGTCCTTGACCGCCGGCATTCTGAATGCCACTAATAAGAGCCCGCCATTCGACCCGATTGACTACGCGGGTAACAATTACAGCCCGACGTATGCGCAGCAGGGCGCCGTGGGCCGGTTTTACCAGCTTGGGCTGCAGGTCAAGTTCTGATGCGTGAAGAGGTAAGGGCATCTCGAATAATCCCAATTTAAAGATTGTCACTGGTCCGCTATGACACATCACTGGAAATTAAGACTATCGAGAGACGATCTTCATCGAATCTTGATTTCCGCGCGTGCCTGGCCGATGGTTCGCAAGACAGTTTGCTGCATCGCCGTCACCTGATGTCCGAACAGATGCTCCACACGTGCGCGGATACGTGAGCAGCGTTTATTCCGCCGCAGCTGCACTGGCGTCAGGGCCTATTCCCACCATGGACGCGCATGCAGGTGATTTTGGATGCCGCATGACTTCAGCGGTTCGACGTGGCCTCGGATTGATCGGTCCTGTCGGGCCCAACTGTTTGGCGCGTGTTGTGGGGGATATCAAGGGAGCGTCAGAAGACCGCCGAACCACTTAATTTATAGGCTAATAATACTGAGGCGTAACTGAAAAGTTCGTTTAATCGTCTTGACTGTTGCTGTTTCTTTGCGATTGATTATTGCCTGATCTGTAAAAAACGCTGCGCAATAAAAAGCGCCGGCTACTCTACTTGAGGAACGGTCGGAGAACAGCAACGTAACAGCGACATTCCAAATAGCCGGCGCTTATTCATTGCATTGCTCAGCGCAACGCACTATACATTCTAGTTTAGTTGAGAATTTCCGGATTTCCAGTCGGAATGCACTGGTTCAGAGCAGGTTTATGCCTGTTCCTTGACTGAAAACTGACAATTGAATACTGAATCGTGCCAGTCGTACATATTTTAGCGATTCAATCATCGCTTTTATGAGCGAGCGTATCGGTAGTTATCCAGGCTCCAAATGACGATTTGCACAGTGACCCCAAGATTCTCTCAAATAAACCGCCGTTACTGTCAGGGAAAATATGCATGAAACGGTGTCACCGGTATTTTGAATAACGATAATGGCATGCCAAAAGCATGAAATTGCTTTTTAACGCCGATGATTGTCGATGTTTTCGACTGGAACTATTTCAAATATAGGCCATAATTAGCGCGTGCATTGAACCGATGCTTTTTTGCGACAGGCATCAGATTTACCATGCAAACAAAAAGCTTGTTGTGTTGTGAAAAACGAACAAGTCAAAATTCTAATTGACTTTCCCGACGATCCATTGTGCGTGGTTAATAGCGCAACCAATTAGATATGCCCTAAATTCTTGAATGAGGAATTCATCATGAAATCCGATCTAATCAACAAAGCCGTGCGTTATGCTCTGATATCAGGTGCGGCCACGGTGTTTGCGGCACCACTGGTATTCGCCCAGAACGCACCCAGTGCCGCCACTTCAAATGCAGCGCCCACGGCGCAGCTCGGCCGCATCATGGTGACGGGTTCGGCGATTCCGCGCACCAGCATCGAGACCCCGGCGCCGGTCACGGTGATCACCGCCGCACAGATCAAGCAAAGCGGTCTGACCACGGTTGCGGCTGTACTGCGTACCCTGTCCTCCGACAACAGCGGTACGATTCCACTGGCGTTTACCGCCGGTTTTGCCAACGGCTCCTCCGGCATTGCGTTGCGCGGCCTAACGGTGAACTCCACCCTGATTTTGATTGACGGGCGCCGCACCACCGCGTATCCGCTGGCGGACGACGGCGAACGCTCGTTTACCGATTTGAACACCATTCCGCTGAATGCCGTGGAGCGCATCGAAGTGCTGAAAGACGGTGCCTCCTCTATCTACGGCGCCGATGCCATCGCCGGTGTGGTCAATATCATCCTGTATCCGTCCTACAACGGCTCGGAGGCGACCGCGCAGGTCGGCACCTCGTCACAAGGCGGGGGTACCTCGACGGATTTGACCTTCATCACCGGCACCGGTGATTTGAGCACCAACAACTTCAACGCGTACCTGAGCGTTGAAGCGCACACACAACAGCCGATTTATAACAGCAAACGCGATTTTCCGATCAATGCTTGCGACCTGAGCCCGATCGGTGGTTTCAATGGTTGCGTGGGCGGTAACCCCGCGGTAGGTGCCGGTCCCGGCATCACCGGTTCAATTTATGGCGTGGTGGCGCCCGCGATCGTCACCGGCACCAATGCGGACGGCTCCCCCAACCTGCTCAGCGGCAAGCAGATTGCCAACACCACGTTCCAGCCGCTGCGCACTTGCCCGACCCCGGTCACCTATCCGGGCACCGGCCCGGGCACGGGCACGGGCTGCACCTACAACCAAGTGAACTTTGACCAAATCGCGCCGCAGACCCAGAGTTATTCCGTGGACGGCCGCATCACGGTGAATTTGGACCCGACCACCACGGCCTACCTGAACGCGAGCTATAACCAGTTCCGAACGGTGTCGCAAAGCGATGAAGGCGCCACCATCCAGGCCGTCATACCGGTCAATTTCGGCAATGTGGTGTTGCCGCCGGTGTTGCCGAATGGCTCGGTTAACCCGAATGACCCATTTGCGACGGCGGCGGGTTGCGCGGGCGTGACTGCCCCCGGTCCCGCACCAAACGTGAACACCCCCGGCTGTCAGTATGCCAAGATTGGCTACAATTTCGGCGATCTGCCCGGGTTCGCCTGGGTAACCGATGTCAACCACGTGATGCGCATGGACGCGGATGTGAACGGCCAGTTCAACGAGAACTGGAGTTATGACGCGGCCTTGAACCTCAACCATGCTTGGTTGGACAACATTGACTATGGCTTCCTCTACGAGCCGCAGTTGTTGTCGGATGTCACCGACGGCAGTTACAACTTCGTTAATCCTTCGCAAAATTCCAATGCAACCCGTGATGCCCTGTCGCCGGCAATCAATGTCACTTCGACCACCGACGAGGATTCACTGGATTTCACCGTCAACGGCACCTTGGCTGCCCTGCCGGGTGGCCCCTTAAGCTTGGCGGTGGGCGGTCAGTGGCGTTACGAGGCGCAGGATAATCCGAGTCTGAATCCGGGCAATGAGTACCTGAACTTGGGCAGTGCTCAGACCATCGGCCACCGCAATGTGGCGGCGGTGTTCGCCGAGTTGGATGCCCCGGTGCTGGAATCCTTGGAGATAGATCTGTCGGCGCGCGAGGACCACTACTCGGATTTCGGCGGCGCCTTCTCGCCAAAATTCGGCATCAAATGGACGCCGATCAAGCAACTGGCCTTGCGCGGCACCTATTCCCGCGGGTTCCGGGCGCCAGCATTCGCCGAGAATGGCTCCAGCTCTTCGCTGGGATTCGCCAACATTAACTTTTCGCAAATCGCACCGGCGTTTGTCAATGAGCACTGCGCGACCACCCAGCCGAGCCCGGTACCCAACCCCTGCTTGCCGGATCCCTACGCGGCACCCACCTCGCTGGGTGTTCTCAGCGAGGCCAATCCGGACATCCAGCCCGAGCGTTCGCGCAACTACACCCTGGGCGCCGTGTTCCAGCCGCTCAGCTCGTTCAGCGGCACGGTGGATTACTACAACATCCTCAAGACCAACTTGATTGCACCGCCGAACACTGCTGGGCTGATCAGCGAGTATTTCTCCGGCGTGGCCTTGCCGCCGAGTTCGTATATCCTGGACAATCCGGATCCGCTGTATCCGAACGCGACGCTGAAACCCCTCCAGTTCAACGCGCAGTATTTCAACGCAAATGAGTTACGGACCACTGGCTTTGACCTGGAACTGCGGTACAACCAGGCGTTTGGTGGATTCAACTTCACCAGTGATTTCCACGGGACCAAGATCCTGACCTGGTGCGAAACCCTGACAAACGGTGGTCCGTGTGTTCCCATGGTGGGCACACAAGGTCCGTATAATTTGTCGTCCGGGGCCGGCACCCCGAAGTTCCGCTGGAACTGGGCGAACACCCTTGCGTTCGGACCCGCGAGCGTCACGGCGACGGTGTACTGGGTGAGCCGCTACAACATGACCGCACCGGACGTGGCGCCGGAGGGCTTGTGCATAAGCGGCGGTACCTCGGGGGATCTTCCGCCGGACTGCGGCGTGCCGGCGTTCTGGTACGTGGACCTGACCGGTGTGTATAACTTCAACAGCAACTGGGCACTGACGGCAGGCATTCTGAACGCCACCAACAAGAGTGCGCCGTTTGACCCGATTGATTATGCGGGCAATAACTACAGCCCAACCTACGCACAGCAGGGTGCGGTGGGCCGCTTCTACCAGCTCGGGCTGCAGGTCAAGTTCTGATGCGTGAGATAGCAGAGTCAGAAATCGTAAACAAATAAGAGGTGATTGAGTGTGAAAGCGGCCCCAGAAACGGGGCCGCTTTTTACTAGCAGTTTGTTGAAAAATACCATGGATTATCTGCGGATCGTGGTTTGAGCCATCTATTCAAGGGAATCTTGTTGGTTTTTGATTGGCCGTGCCGGCCGGTTTCATTCTGGTCCTGGCCAGGCCACGAATCCACGTCCCGTTATCCGGTATTCAATGCCAAGATAGTGCGCATGCGCACCAGATTCCAACCCAGCATCGCGAACTGGAACAGGGCATTGACCTTGGGTACGCCGCGCTGCTTGACTTGGCGCAGCGGACCGATATGTTTGGCCCAGCCAAACGGTTCTTCGATGCGTTTGCGTTTCAGTTGACTGATGCGGTATCCGGGATGACGTGTGGTGCGCGTATCCACGGCACTGCCTTTGATCTTGCGCGCGACGTGGGCGGTGATCCGCTGTTCACGGCAGCCTTGGATAAATCCGGTGGTGTCGTAGCCTTTATCGGCGCCAACGGTTTTGCGACGCGCCCCGGGTAAGGCTCCCAGCAGTGCCAGCGCGCTGCCCCACTCGGCCTTGAGACCGGTCGCGTGACTTACCGTGGCTGCCACGATCAAGCCATGCCGGTTCTCCATTACGGTATGCCCTTGGTAACACAGGATCGCAGCGCTGCCCTTTGATTTACGCAGCAAGCGCGCGTCCGGGTCGGTCACCGAGGCGTACGTGTCATGGGTGCGGGATTCCCCGTGAAAATCCACTTCCTTATTATGCCCACCCCCGCCGGGCGGCGGTCCATCCTTGCGCCGGAAACTCTTGTGTGAGGCCCAGGCTTGGATGAGCGTGCCGTCCACGCTGAAATGCTCCTCACTCAACAGCCCGCGCCGGCGCGCCGCGCCAACCACTTCGGCAAACAGCGCCGGAATCACTGCATGCTCCAACAACCGGTCACGGTTCTTGGAAAACGTCGAGTGCTCCCAGGCCGCTTCCTCAATCGGCAAGCCCACGAACCAGCGGAACAGCAAGTTGTACTGCAACTGCTCACACAACTGCCGTTCGCTGCGGATCGAATACAGCACCTGCAACAACTGCGCCCGCAACAAGTGCTCCGGCGGAATCGATTCGCGCCCACACTCCGCGTACATACCGCCAAACAGCCCGTCGAGTCCCTGCAGCGCGTCATTCATCAGAATACGAATCCCCCGCAGCGGGTGATCTTGCGGCACGAAGCTCTCCAGATGCACCGTCGTGAATAACGCTTCTTGCATCTCATCGGTACCGCGCATCGCTTGCTCTCCTATACAGGTAGCGTCCCAACAAGTATAGTTGAGCCTGTAATTACCGTAGAGAAAATCAACAACCTGCTAGGAAGATATTGGCCTATGGCACGTTCAGTTTGCTATCTGTGCTTGATGGCAGAAGCGCGGCCACACCCATTTTTGCAGCAGGTAGTCCAGTGACAACTTGCCGGGTCCGAACAGCACGATGGCGAGCAGCATCAGCCCCCAGACCTTGTGGTCGGTGAGGGCGCCGCTTTCAGCCGGAGACGCCGCATCCTTTCCGCGCCGGTAAGTGCCTTGCCCGTCGCTTTGCGGCCGCGCCGTGGTGCGGGCAGAAACAGACCGCGCCCCCTGACCGCTTCCCTGGCGGCATAATCGACAAACCCATACGCAAGTATCTCAAGGACGCGCAACGCATCCGCCCGGCTGCCGCGGTACTGTGGCAATGCGACGCCGATTTCATCCGGCTGGCCGACCGGATAAAAATGCTGCGTCCCGTTGAGTATATGTACTTGGCGCTCCAAGTCGGCTCCGGTCACGCGCGCGGGTACGCCTGCCAGTTTGCAGATCGCCGCGTACCGCAAGACCGCCCGCGTTTGCGTGCGCGAAATTGCCTGCCAGTCGGCCGGCTTCACCGGCAGCGGTCTTGACGGCCAGACGTTCATGGGAATAGAGTGCATAATTATCGTCACGGTGACGTTATGAATCACGATGCGCATGCTAGCGATTGGCGGGCCGTTCTGCAAGCGGCACAGACCTTGGCGGAGGACTGCCCAGGCGCCGTGTTGATCGGCGGCTTGGCGGTCTATCTGCACACCCAGAACCGCCCCTTGGGCAAACTGCCCGTGAGCCGCGAGCGGCTGGTTGAATTCAGCCACGACGTTGACACGTATATTTCCCTGCAGGATCTCGGAGCGCTCAGGGATCTATTCGAGGTGACGGCCAATGAGCGCTTGCACAAGCACCAGGTAACCGTGGGCCGCATCGAAGCCGACCTGTATGTGGAGCATAACAACAAGCTCAGGGTGCCTTACGACGAACTGGTTGCCCATGCCAGCACCTACGGTTCAATGAGGGTCGCAGCGGTCGGGCATCTGCTGGTGCTGAAGCTTGATGCGGAAGCTGGCAGAGGTGGCACCGCGAAGGGCGACAAGGATACGCGAGACCTTGTGAAAATGGCCGTGCTCGCGTCAAACGAGGACCAAGACCTGCTTGAGACTTACCTTGATCCCCGCAACTTGGCTCGACTGAGGGAAGTGGGCGCTTCTCCAAAAGCGTTCACGCTTATTACCAGAGGCAACGCACTAAACGCAAAGCAGCTCAGGGTGATCTACAACGCCTTTGTTGACAGTCTTGAGGGACGCGGGACCGGTGATGATGATAAGCGCGCCGGATCAAGGCGTTCACCAAGACCTAAAAGCACACACTAACCCCGGATTCGCGAATTATCCCACGGTGCTATCAGCGCGCCGTTCCGGTTCTGCGACAGAAGCGCGGCCACACCCATTTTTGCAGCAGGTAGTCCAGTGACAACTTGCCGGGTCCGAACAGCACGATGGCGAGCAGCATCAGCCCCCAGACCTTGTGGTCGGTGAAACCGCTGCCCCAGAAGTCCTTCCACAGACCATCCGGCCACAGCCCTGGATAGGAAATCACAGCGATGATGTTGTAGAAGAACAGGAACAAAGCGGTGAGGCGTCCCAGCAGACCGAACCCCAGAAACCACGGCAGGATCAGTTCGATGGCGGTGCCGAGGTACGCGGCTGCTATCGGCGGCAGCAGTGGCACGTGGTACAGGCTGGTAAACAGGCTGACCGTGCTCTGCATGTCACTGACCTTGACCACGCCCGCGCGCCAGAAATCCACCGCCACCCACAGGCGGAACAGCAGCAGGCTCACGGGCGTGAGCCACAGCAGGCCACAGACAGTTTTGCCATATATTTTGCAGGTGCGTCCGAGCAGAGTGCGCATGTGTTGATTCCCCGTTGTGATATTAAACGAAAGAATAATCGGTAATCAGTTGCATCGAAAACAGCCAGCGGAGACAGGCGCCCATGTCAAAGTCCGGTTCGATCTGAGTCGCTGGCATATGCGCATCGGCAAGCATCTGTCCGTCCAGTAGTGATTTCAAAAATACATATTGCACATGGGCCAGTGCCTGCATTGCAATCTGTGTCTCCGCGCGCCATATCAACACTCGTTGGCCGGCGTCTCTCAAAGCAAGACGTTCGCCGTTGTCCTGCTGGCAGAATCCCCAGATGTCGAGTATCGGATAGGGCGATTCAAACAATCGGATGCTGGGATGCAGCGTCAGACGCAAAATATCCTGCTTGTCGTCCGGCAGGGCGGCGAGTGCATTTGGTTCAAGCGGCTGGGCATCGGCGGCGAGATAGGCTTGCTGGCGTAGCCATTCGAGCCGCGCGACGTCGGCGAGATAAGGTAGTGCCGCCGTTTCAGGTATCGCAGCCAGACATTCCGGAAAGGCTGCGCCGAAATCCTGCAGATTGCCGCTGGCCGAGGGATAATCGCGGATGTAACGTGCGGCTGCGCCATCGAAGAATTCCTCGCCCACCAACTTCAGCACGGCGGGGTAGGCGGTGCGCAAGGTCGCCGTGAGATTATTGAAGATGATGTTGCGGT
Source organism: Gammaproteobacteria bacterium (assembly GCA_050739255.1). Classification (GTDB taxonomy): domain Bacteria; phylum Pseudomonadota; class Gammaproteobacteria; order Natronospirales; family REEB76; genus REEB76. The sequence goes on along the minus strand of JBOIAY010000089.1, from coordinate 21,680 downwards.
AGATTTGCAGCCGCGCCTCGGACGCCAGACCGTTGCCGGCAACGGTTTCCGGTAGCGGCAAGCCGCGCTCGCCCAACATCCAGCGGGCAAAGCCGGTTTGCAGACTATGCAGCGAGGGCGTGGTATTCATGGAGTATGGCTTCGGCTTTGGCGGCTTCGCCTTGCAGCACCTCCAGCGCCGGAATGTCCTGATCCCATTCGATGAGCGTGGCCACCGGCCCGCAGTGGCTGACGGCCAGACGATACAGTTGCCACACGTCGTCGGCTACCGGACGGCTGTGGGAATCAATCAGCAGATCCACCGGTAAGCCTTCTTTGCGTGTGAAGCCCGCCAGATGGATTTCCCTGACCACCTGTTTCGGAATCGCACGGATATATTTCTCGGCATCGTAGCCGTGGTTGGTGGCGTTGACATACACATTGTTCACGTCCAGCAAAATATCACAGCCGCTGCGCTCCGCCAGCGCGGTGATGAATTCCCATTCAGGGATGGTGGAATGACGATAGGTGAGGTAGGTGGACACATTTTCCAGCAGAATTCTGCGGTCCAGATAGTCTTGGGCGGCGGTGACATGGTTCACGACCAGATTTAATGATTCTTCGGTAAAGGGCAAAGGCAGGAGATCATTGAGGTGGCGATTGTCCACTGCACCCCAGCACAGATGTTCAGACACCAGCGCGGGTTGCATGCGTTCAATCAGTTGTTTGAGTTTGCTCAGATGTCCGGTTTGCAGCCGGCCGCTGCTGCCGAGCGATAAGCCCACACCGTGCAGACTTACGGGATACTCACGGCGCACTGCGTCGAGGATGCGCAGCATCTCGCCACCCGCACAGAAGAAGTTCTCGCTGTGAACCTCAAACCAGGGTACCGACGGGTGCTCGTCCAGAACCTGTTGGAAATGCGGAGGCCGAAGACCGATCCCGGCTTGCGCCGGGATGGGACTCGCCTGAAATGCCGGTTCGTTGGACACCGGCAAACGTCTTACATGGCCTTGGTGTGGCCGCCAGCGATTTTCTCGCACAGACCCGCGGGCACCAGCACGAAAGCACCCGGATCGCGCGCCTTGGAGTCCTGACCGGCGCAGGAATGGCCCGGTGATTGACAATCGTTCTTATAGGCGGCATTGACGCCAAAGCACTGCTGCATACCTTCCTTCATTTCCATCATGGTTTTGTGCTTGGCCATCATCTGCATCTTGCTCATATCGGAGGAATTGTCCGACATGCCACCGGCAAAGGCGCTGGCGCTGAGGCCCATCACGCCCATGGCGATGACACTGGCGAGCGCGGATTTGATCAATAGATTGGAATCTTTCATAACTATTCTCCAAGTAATTGGCTAAAGTATTGAATGAGGCCCTGGTTTGGGCGCCCACAGACAAGAGAGTGGTACAAACGGAGAATTATTACAAGGCGGCGGCTATTTGCCAGCCCGGCTTCGCAAGCAGGCCAGATAGGCCTGTTCGTCCGGCAGCCGACCCTCCCGCTGGGCGTGCCACAGGGTTTCGGCGAGGCATTCCAGCATCAGATGCTCGGCAATATGGGAATCGCGGGCACGTGTCAGAAGCTCTTTATAGGCAGCTTTGACTCCCGGCGGCCGACCCATGGAGAGCTGTTCACGGATGGCGATGTGTAGTCCCATGTGCAGGAAGGGATTGGTTTCGCCGCCTTCCGGCCGCCAGTCCCGGTCCAGGACTTTGTCCGGCTGCTCGAGCAGCGGCTGGTATTCGGAGTGCAGGCGGATGACCTCCGCTACAATAGTCTCCAGCGCGCTCAGGGGTTGCTGATCTTGCAGTTTGCGCCATACATCGAAGAACGTCTGACGGGTATCGCTGCGGCTGTCGGGCTGCATAATCACAAGTTCAATCCTCTGCCATCGCATGGCGCCTAGATGCTTTGAGAAGGCAGGTCAAAGTCACAAACTGCGTGGTTGTTTAACAGTTTGTTGAAAAGGCCATCCGTGCCCTTTTTCAAACGAAAACCGAAAATGTGATTTACGGTTTTCTCCATTTTTCAATCATTTAGACTGATTGAAAATGCGGGGACTTGCCACCTCCGCTTTCCCTGCTGCGCTGGCAAGTCCAGGCTCCACATCCTGTGGAGCCGCGCGGAGCAATACTCTGCGCCCCTGTACCCGGCTAACAGGTTGTTTTTCAACAACCTGTTGATATGCTTTGGCAGACGGAAGCGACAGAAATTCCAGTGTAGCCTGTGTTTGGGCTGATGCGCCTGTAATGAGCCCGATGGCTGCAGACCTCAGCGAACAGCAAGGACGATTCTGGTAGCGGTTCCCATCTTATGGCATGTCACTGATCAGGAGCATTGTCATAAAGTGTGAATCAGTGCTGTCCGTATTTGCCGTAAGTGATCTTGGTCCCAAAAAAAGCGCCCTGCAACAGCAATGCACAAGCCAGCACGTCAACCACCAGACAAGTCAGGATGACGGCTGGAGCAGGTTCAAAGAAGCTGGCTGCGATCAGCTTGATGGTAAGAATGCACCAGACCATGGAGGTGCGCACACCGTGCCAGGCCGCCAAGCGTACGTCATTGCTGCCGGTTTCCGAGAGGTGGATGTATTCGACCAGACCGGTAATTACGGCCAACGCACCGATGGCCGCGCCTACTGCAGTGAAGCCCAGGGCAATGTGCCACCACGGCTGCGGCCCGCGCCACAGGCTGAGCAGATCGAATACCGGCACGCTGAGCCACAGCACCAACGGAAAGTGTGCCAGCAGGGGGTGCAAAGGGAGACCCAGAAAGTGCCGTGGCCAGACAAAGAGCATCAGGTAATCGTCAATCCATGTTTATGTTAAATTATGTGCCATCGGCGCAACACTAGGAGCCATGGCTCACCGACAATGGGATTGAATCTCAGGATGCATCCATATTATCCCCCGGCGCGTATCAACACTCATAATATATAGTAGTCGTTGTTCACGTCAGCCGCCAAACCGGTCTGTGGTAGGAAACGATGGCAAGTATTATCGGTGCACTCGCCGAGGTATGGTTAACTGGTTTTAAGCCAAGCCAGGCCAACCTGGAGCGAAACTGCACACAACCCGCTGATTCGCCGATGGTCACCCCATCCAGCCAACGCCGCGCGGGAGATGGAGCCGACGTCAGCCCACTAAACGGGCAAAATCAAATTCTCGATTACGCGGACTTGTATGAACACGCGCCGGCAGGTTACCTGCTGCTCAGCGCTTCCGCTCGCATCGAGAAGATCAATTGCACCGGCGCTAGACTCCTCGGCTGGAACCAGTCGTGGTTGTTGGATAAACCGTTCTCGCGATGGGTGGTGGATACTGACAAACAGCTATTTCATGCTCACTACCACCGTTTACGCCTTTGCGAGGAGTGCATCAGTCAGGAACTGCGCGTCAAAAATCGCCAGGGTCGGATCGTGAATATACGGCTGCTGAGTGTGCGAGAGGCAGGACACCCCGGCACCATGCACTTTCGTTCCATCATGATTGATGTATCACGTGAGCAGGAATATGCCCACAAGCTGCGCAACCTGCAATCCCAGCTAGCCCACGCCTCCCGTTTGAACACCGTCGGAGAATTAGCCTCGAGTCTCGCGCACGAACTGAATCAACCATTGGGTACAGTCGTGCTCAATTGTGAAGCTGCGCAGCGACTGCTCAACTCGGGTGCGAGTCAAGAGTATGAATTTGCCGAGGCTCTGCTCCAAGCCAGGGAGGCGGCCTCCTTCGCCAGTGAAGTAGTGCGCCATCTGCGCGGATTTTTACGCAACGGCAATGAGTGCCTTTCGGATTGCGAGCTTACCACTCTGTTCCAGGATGTGTCGCCGCTGATTGAGGCCGACGCCAGCGACAACGGCATCGAATTGCAATTTGAGATCGAACCAGATTTACCGCCTGTGCACGTGGATTCCGTACAGATCGAACAGGTGCTGCTGAATCTGGTGCATAACAGCATCGAAGCCATGCGCGAAAACGGCGGCAGCCCCCGCCGGGTCCTCGTCCGGGCGTACCGGGAAGCACCGAATCGGGTTCAGGTGAGCGTGGCTGACACCGGCCCCGGCCTGGACTCCAAACAACTCGATTGCATATTCAAACCCTTTTATACGACCAAGAATAGCGGTATGGGGATGGGTCTGACCATCAGCCGCACGATCATCGAAGCCCACGGCGGACAGCTGTGGGCGGTCGCCGAACCCGGTCACGGCGCCATATTTCATTTCACCCTGCCGACGACCGACCGCGAGTGTCACCTTGACTGAGCAAGTGATACACGCTGTGGACGATGACCGGCTCTTTCTGGCGGCGCTGGTACGCTCATTGCGGCCAACGGGGCTGACTGTCAACAGTTATCGGCGCGCGCGCGCCTTTCTTGAGCGACTCGATCCGGAACAACCCGGCTGCCTGATTACCGATATGTGTATGCCGGATATGGAGGGGCTGGAATTGCAGAATAGATTGCGAGAGCAGCGGGTTTTCCTACCAATTATTTTCATGACAGGTTATGGTGATGCCGGCAAAGCAGTTACTGCGCTCAAGCGTGGTGCGGTGGATTTTCTGGAAAAGCCGTTCAGCGAACAGGTTCTTCTGGCCAGTGTGCGCCAAGCTCTCAAGAAGGATGCCGATGATCGCAGGCTGGCGGATGAAAAGGACGTGGTCAAACAAAGGTTCGTCAACCTCACGTCGCGCGAACAGGAAATCTTCGCCTTGGTCGTCTCGGATCTTCCCAACAAGGAAATCGCGCGTCAGTTGAAAATCAGTCCACGCACCGTGGAGCACCACCGCGAGCACGTCATGCTCAAGATGCGGGCCAGCTCCATCACCGAATTAATCACGATGGCGGTGCTTTGCGGAATACACGAACTGCATTTGCATAAATAGTCAACCACCCGCAAGCGTTGTTTGCGGCGATTCCCCGCGTTTAGTCCATCCGTACCATCACTCTAGGTATTACTACCTAGGCATTGGTACGCCTTGAAACCCCCAAGGTGTTTGAGCAAAGCTGGCATGCAGAATAAAAGCTGCTCGGATGACTGGATCCCGCTTCATTAGATAGGGATCACGTCTGGTGTTGTTGAACCGCAAGGCGCAAGCCGGCGGTGATCGGACAGGAGGCACATCATGGCTGACGCTATCGGCGGCGCGCCCTACGGGCGCAAGACCCAACGTAAATCCAATCTTGCGGAAGTACATATCCTCTGGATCAATGACGGCATGAGTTGCGACGGCGATTCAATTTCAATCACCGCCGCGAGCCAGCCTAGCATTGAAGAAGTGGCCTTGGGCGCGATCCCAGGTCTGCCCAAGGTGCACTTGCACAACCCGGATTTGGCCTATGAGAACGGCGATGAATTGATGGCCTATTGGCACCAAGCCGAGCGCGGCGAGATTGATTTTGTGCTGGTGATGGAAGGTTCCGTTCCAAACGAACACCTCAGCGGCGACGGCTATTGGGCCTACATGGGCAATGACCCCAAAACCGGACAGCCAATCACAATACCGGAATGGCTTGATCGGTTGGCGCCCAAGGCCTTGGCCGTGGTCACCGCCGGCACCTGCGCGGCTTACGGCGGAATCCATGCCATGCAGGGCAATGTCACTGGCTGCATGGGCGTCAACGACTACCTGGGCTGGAACTGGAAGTCCAAGGCTGGCTTGCCAGTAGTCAATGTGCCGGGTTGCCCGGTGCAGCCGGACAACTTCATGGAGACGCTGCTCTATTTGTTGCGTCAGCTTGCCGGAGTGGCGCCGATGATTCCGCTGGATGATGCGGGCCGCCCGACATGGCTGTTTGGCAAGACCGTGCACGAAGGCTGCGATCGCGCCGGATTCTACGAGCAAGGTATCTTCGCTACCGAATACGGCCAACCGCAGTGCCTGGTCAAGCTCGGCTGCTGGGGTCCCGCGGTGCAGTGCAACGTGCCCAAGCGCGGCTGGCTGGACGGTGTCGGTGGCTGCCCCAACGTCGGCGGAATTTGCATCGGCTGCACCATGCCGGGCTTTCCAGACAAGTTCATGCCGTTCATGGACGAGCCGCCGGGCGGGGTGTTGTCAACCAATCTGGTCAGGCCTTACGGCAAGCTGGTGAAGTGGTTGCGCGGATTTACCCAGGACACACTCAACAAGGAACCCGCGTGGCGTCATAACGGGCCTAAACTCACCACCAATCCACCCCCCGAAGTGCGTCATCACTAAAACCGCGCTATCGCCGTACCGCGACAGACGCATCAAGAGTTAGGAGGAATATTTATGGCCACCACAGTACGAGATGTTGCTGAACGGACCCGTGACAAGACCAAGAAAGCGCGGGGCAAGCTGATTGACATGAACTGGGATCCGATCACCCGGATCGTCGGCAGCCTCGGTATCTACACCAAGATCGATTTCGAAAACCGTGAGGTTGCAGAATGCTACAGCACCTCATCCATCTTCCGTGGTTATTCGGTGTTCATGAAAGGCAAGGATCCGCGTGACGCCCATTTCATCACCAGCCGCATCTGCGGTATCTGCGGCGACAACCATGCGGTTTGCTCGATCTACACACAGAACATGGCTTACGGCATCAAGCCGCCGCCGATCGCCGAGTGGATTATCAACTTGGGCGAGGCTGCCGAGTACATGTTCGACCACAACATCTTCCAGGATAATCTGTTGATGGTGGATTTCTGCGCCAAGATGGTGCAGGAGACCAACCCCGGCGTGTGGGAGCAGGCGAAGCGCACCCCGGCGCCGAATGCCGACAAGCACGGCTACAAAACCATCGCGGATATCATGACTGCGCTCAATCCGTTCGAAGGCGACTTCTATCGGGAGACGCTGCAGGTGTCGCGCTACACCCGCGAGATGATCATCCTGATGGAGGGCCGCCATGTGCATCCCTCCACGCTCTATCCGGGCGGCGTCGGCACAGTACCCACGGTGCAGTTGTTCACCGATTATCTGGTTCGCCTGATGAGATACTGCGAGTTCATGAAACGCTGCTTGCCGTTGCACAACGACATCTTCGACTTTTTCTACGAGGCCATGCCGGGATACGAGGAGGTCGGTCGCCGGCGCATCCTGCTCGGCTGCTGGGGTTCGTTCCAGGATCCGGACAAATGCGACTACAAGTACAAGACCATGAATGAATGGGGCAAGGCGATGTTTGTCACCCCCGGCGTCGTGGTAGATGGCAAAGCCGTCACTCATGATCTGATTGATATCAATCTGCAGATGCGCATCTTGCTTGGCAGCTCCTACTATGAGGGCTGGGACAAGCGTCCGAAGATGGTTGACAAAGACCCGCTGGGCAACGACGTGGACATCAACCACCCGTGGAACCAGACCACCATTCCGCGGCCACAGAAGCGCGACTTCGACGGCAAGTACTCCTGGGTCATGTCGCCGCGCTGGCTCGATAAGCGCACCGGCGATCATCTGGCCCTGGACACCGGCGGTGGTGCGCTGGCGCGTCTTTGGTCCACCGCCTTGGCGGGACTGGTGGACATCGGCTACGTTAAAGCCACCGGCCACAGTATCAAGATGTATCTGCCCAAGACCGCGCTCAAGCCGGAGGTCGAGTTCGAATGGCATATTCCGAAATGGAGCAATGCGATCGAGCGTGATCGCGCGCGCACCTATTTCCAGGTCTATGCCGCGGGTTGCGCACTGCACTTTGTCGAAAAAGCGCTGGGCGAACTGCAAGCCGGTCATACCAAGACCTTCACCGACTTCAAGGTGCCCGACGAAGCCATCGGCTGCGGCTTTCACGAGGCGGTGCGCGGTGTGTTGTCGCATCACATGGTGATCAAGGGCGGCAAGATTGCCAACTACCACCCGTACCCACCGACACCGTGGAACGCCAACCCGCGCGACAAGTTCGGCACACCAGGACCCTACGAAGACGCGGTGCAGAACACGCCGATCTTCGAGGAAAACGGGCCTGACAAATTCAAGGGCATTGACATCATGCGCGCGGTGCGCAGCTTTGATCCCTGCCTGCCCTGTGGTGTGCATATGTATCTTGGAAACGGCAAGACCATCAAAGTCATGCATGCCCCCAGCAATGGTGGCCTGGGTGCGCACGAAACCGCAACGCCCACGGAGCCAGATGAGTGAATGGGCAACGTAAGCAGTCGTTTGACGACGAGGTTGCGCGCCTGCAGGGACTGTTGACCTCGCTGGAGGGCTTAAGCGATCCAGCCGCAAAGTCGGCCGCGCGGGAATTGGTGCAGGTTGTGATTGGCCTGCACGCCGTGGGTCTGTCCGATCTGCTCGACATCGTGCGCGAGGCCGGTTCGCAACCTGCCGATACACTCTTGGTGAGATTCACTGCCAACCCGGCCGTGCGCGGCCTGCTGCTGCTGCATGGCCTGCATCCGGAGGATCTGGCTGCGCGCGCACACAACGCGGTAGAACGCCTGCGCCCGCACCTGGGCGTGCAGGGGGTGCGCGCCGATTTGATTGGCGTCGAGAATAACGTGGTGCGCATCGCCGTGACTGCCAGTGGTCAAAAAGCGCACCGGCCCTTGGCCGCTGCACTGCGGCAGGAAATCGAGGCCACCATGCTGGAAATGATCCCGGATGCCGATCTGGTCATTGACGGCCTGGATGCCGTCGGAGGCGCACGCGAGGCGTATGTGCCGATCGCCTCGATTTCGCGCACTCGTGCCACCACGACAAGCGATTGATACTCTCCCATTCAAGATGGACAAGCGATGGATGCCGTCACCGAAACCAAGCCGGGCAACTGGATCGCTGCATTACGCGGTTTCGCGGGTACGCAACAAGCTGTCGTCGAGCGCTGTGAGTTGTGCAACGCTGAAATCGTTTCTAAGCATGCGCACCTGATCGAACCCGAAAGCCGGCGCATCCTTTGCGCCTGCACGCCCTGCGCATTACTGTTCTCCAACAACGAAGCGAAGCACTACCGGCGTGTACCCGGCAATGCGCAGCAACTGCGTGAGTTCAAGCTTTCGGACGCGCAATGGGACGCCTTTCAGATCCCCATCAACATGGCCTTCTTTTTCCGCAGCTCGACTGAAAATCGCGTTCTGGCGATGTATCCCGGCCCGGCCGGCGCCACCGAGTCAAAGCTGGATCTGGAAGCTTGGGACGACCTGGCAGCCGCCAATCCGGTGCTGCGGGAATTGCAGGATGACGTCGAGGCCTTGCTGGTCAATCGGGTGCAGGGTGCACACGAGTATTTCCGCATGCCCATCGATCGCTGCTATGAATTGGTCGGTCATATCCGCCGTCACTGGCACGGGCTTTCCGGTGGCGATGGCGTGCGCGAGGCGATCCAGACTTTTTTCGCAAGTGTGCGTGAGGACACCACCGGCAATGAGGTCTCCGCGCATGCCTGAACTGGACATCAAGATCGTGAGTGTCGAGCCTGCCGCGCATGCGGCCGTGCCGACCCTGTTTTTCAAGCTCACCATCGGGCAGGGCAAAACGCCGGTTCCAATTCAGAGCATCTCGCTGCAGTGTCAGATCCGTATAGATGCCCGCAAGCGCCTGTATAAACCGGCCGAAAAGGCGCGCCTGAGCGACCTGTTTGGTGAACCCGAACGCTGGAGCCAAACTCTCCATAATATGCTGTGGACCCACGCGACCATGACGATTCCTGCTTTCGAAGGCGACTGCGAGGTCAATCTGCCGGTGCCGTGCAGCTTCGATTTCAATGTCGCCGCGACCAAATATTTCCATGGCCTGGAATTCGACGCGATTCCGCTGTTGATGCTGTTTTCCGGCAGCGTATTCTATCGTGATGAAGAAGGCGCGCTGGCGATGGAGCTGATCTCCTGGAGCAAGGAGTCCAATTACCGTCTGCCAATCGCAGTCTGGCAGGACATGATGGAAATCTACTATCCCAATCAAACCTGGTTGTGCGTCAATCGCCAGGTGTTCGAGGCGCTGTACGAATACAAGCGCCGGCACGGTTACACCGGCTTCGACGAAGTCCTGACCAGCTTGTTGCCGGAAGCAAAACGGGCAGCGTCATGAACTTCGACCCCATCATGCCGGTCGTCGAGGCGGTACTGTACGAAGGCTACATCTTGTATCCGTACCGGCCGAGTTCGCGCAAGAACCGGCAACGCTGGACCTTCGGCGGCATTTACCCGCGTAGCTACTTCGAGGTCACCGGTGGCAGCGATCCTTGTCACATGCACACCGAGTGCCTGCTGGAAGGCAACCCCGACACACGCATCGACATTCGTTTGCGTTTCTTGCAGCCCACGGCCCGCGAAGTTGGAAAACTGCCTCGGCCACTGGCAGCGTGGCCGAGCGATCACGAACCGGCATTCGAGCACGTGCCCGAACTCACTGTGGGTGGCAAGGTCTACTACGACTGGCAGGAAGCAGTGGAACACGAGGTGAAGGTCGCCGACGGCCCGTTGTGCGAGTGGCTGAAAGACAGTCTAGAACTCGATTTCGGTTTCGATGCCCGCCGTGACATCATGCCGCTCGCAGGCGCCGACGGCCGCATCGAGGGCGTGCTGGTGCACAGCGGCATGGCGATCCGCGGCCAGGTGCGATTTGGTATCGAGGTGGTTACGGAAAAACTCTACCGGCTCAGTGTGCACATCGAAAATCACACACCGATGGACCCGGACAGCATCGTCAATCGCGACCAGGCCAGCCTGTATTCATTCGCCTCGACCCATACCCTGTTTGGCACCGAGGACGGCGCGTTCGTGTCGCTGGCCGACCCGCCCGATGCGTATCAGGACGCCGCAGCCGCGTGTGTCAACGAAGGCACCTGGCCGACCATGGCCGGCGAACCCGGTTCGCGAGACCGGGTGCTGTCCTCGCCGATCACACTGAACGACTATCCGGAAGTGGCGCCGGAGAGTCCGGGCAATTTTTACGATGCTGCCGAGATAGACGAGCTGTTGACGCTGGAGGTGCTGGCCATGACCGACGCCGAAAAGCGCGAGATGGCCGCGACCGATCCGCGCGGGGCGGCACTGCTGGCGCGCACCGAAGCGCTCAGCGGCGACGATTTCATGCGCCTGCACGGGGTGCTGCGCCAACCAAGGTTGGCACCCGAATCTTCAGCGCTTCTACCGCAGGCATCCGACGGATCGGGAGATGCGGGAACCATGACCGGACCCAACTCGCTGGAGTCCAAACCATCAGGGCCTCGCTTGGCGTACTACCGCAGCGGCTCGACCGAACTGAAGGTCGGCGATCGCGTGCGCGTCAACCCCAAGGCCGGTGGCGACGTGATGGACATCGCGCTCGCCGGCAAGATTGCGGTGATCGAGTCCATTGAACGCGACTACGACGACCGGGTGCATGTGGCCGTGTGTATGGACGACGACCCAGGCCGCGACTGGGGCCTGGAGCGCATGCCGGGCCATCGCTTTTTCTTTTCGCCGGCGGAAATCGAACCCCTGCTAGACGCGGCGCCGCATCGGGAAACGAGAATATGACGCGCGTGCTCGTCGCCGGCATCGGCAACATCTTCATGGGCGACGATGGTTTCGGTTGCGAGGTCACGCAGCAACTGTCTTGCACACAATTGCCCGACGGCGTGGATGTGGTGGATTTCGGCATCCGTGGCATGGACTTGAGCTACGCGCTGACGGAAGGCTACGACCTGGCCATCCTCGTGGACACCATGCAGCGGGGCGCGGCGCCGGGCACGGTCAGCGTGATCGAACCGGAAATCGACGCGACGCAGGCCGACGTCGTGGAATCGGGTGAGCATTTGATTGCCCCGCACGCCATGGATCCGGCCAAGGTGCTGCGCCTGGTCGCGACACTTGGCGAGAAACGTCCGCGCGTGCTGTTGGTCGCCTGTGAACCGGCAACCCTGGGTGGTGAACAAGGACACATGGGCCTGAGCGAAGCGGTGGCGCTCGCCGTCGAGCAAGCCGTGATCGCGGTACGACAGATACTGAACGAATGCTCGTCCGACGCGCACGCGCACCAGTTCAAACAGGAACGAATAGTGGCGTAACCAACATAGGAGCGAGGCGGCTCCAGGAGTGATGAGGTATGAAATTGATAACTTACGTAATTGTCGGACTTGTGTGGATCGTACTCGCGATTCTGGCGATTCCGCTCGGAATTATCGGGCTGCTGTTGAATCTGCCGGATTTCAAACGCTACATGAGGATACGGTCCATGTGACCGCAACCGGGACGGTACCGGCACAAGGATCAATACAATGGTAAGCACGGCTGAAAAAGTGAGTCAGCAGGCAATCGCCGGCCCGAGACTGCCCGGAACCGGAGAGGCGATCCGCGTGCGCGGGTTGGTCCAGGGTGTGGGCTTTCGACCCACGGTTTGGCGTCTGGCCCGTGACTGCGGGCTCGTCGGCGAGGTTTGCAACGACGCCGAGGGCGTGCTGATCCGGGCCTGGGGCGAGGCGGCTGCTCGCGAACGCTTCCTGCATCGCTTGCGGGGCGAGGCGCCGCCGCTGGCTCGCATTGATGCGGTGGAATCCGTGCCGCTCGCAGGCGAATCTCCGGTTACGGATTTCCGCATCATCGCCAGCGCACACGGCGAGGTGCATACCGGAATCGTGGCCGATGCCGCCACTTGCGACGCCTGCATCGCGGACATTCGTGACCCGACCAACCGCCGGCATCGCTACGCTTTCACCAACTGCACCCACTGCGGGCCGCGCCTGAGCATTGTCAAGCGAATTCCTTACGATCGCGCGCATACCAGCATGGTCGCGTTCCCCATGTGCGACGCCTGTCGTGCGGAATACGAGAATCCGGCCGATCGCCGCTTCCATGCTCAACCGAATGCTTGCGCGAAGTGCGGGCCACGGTTGTGGCTGGAATCCACTGGCGAACCGTCCATCGACGTGGCGGGCGACCCCATCGACGCGACGGTGCGTTTGTTGCAAGCCGGACATATCGTGGCGATCAAGGGGTTGGGCGGCATACATCTGGCCTGCGACGCCGTCAACGCCGAGGCCGTCAAGCGGTTGCGGCAGCGCAAACACCGTTACGGCAAACCCTTCGCGCTGATGGCGTGCGATGTCGAAACGATTCGCCGCTATTGCGGCTTGAGCGCGGCAGAAGAAGAACTTCTGCACGCTCCGGCCGCGCCCATCATTTTGCTGAATGCAGACGGACCCGAGCGGCTGGCCGACGGCGTGGCGCCGGGATTGCGCTGCTACGGCTTCATGCTGCCCTACACGCCGCTGCATCACCTGTTAATGGCCGGACTGGATGCACCGATCGTCCTCACCAGCGGCAACCGTTCCGAGGAGCCGCAATGTATCGGTAATACTGAAGCGCGCACCCGGCTCGCCGGCATCGCCGATGCATTGCTGTTGCACGATCGGGAGATCGTCAATCGCGTGGACGACTCGGTCATCCGGCCGATTGCCGGCGCACCCGCCTTGCTGCGGCGTGCCCGTGGTTATGCACCGGCTCCATTGCGTCTGCCTGCGGGCTTTGGTGACGCGCCGGGCGTGCTGGCTTTCGGTGGCGAGTACAAGAACACTTTTTGTCTGCTCAAGGACGGTGCGGCGATCCTGTCGCAGCATCTGGGTGATCTGGAAAACGCAGTGGCCAACACCGCCTGGCAGGAAACGCTGGCACTTTACCTGAAGCTGTTCGAGCATCGTCCGCAGGTTCTGGCGATAGACGCGCATCCTGATTACCTGGCGAGTAAGGTCGGGCAGGAATGGGCCGGCGCGAACGGCTGCGAACTGATTACCGTGCAGCATCACCATGCCCACGTTGCCGCATGCATGGCGGACAACGGGCTCGACCCGGATACGAAGCCGGTGCTCGGCGTCGCGCTCGACGGCACCGGCTACGGCGGCGATGGGACTGCCTGGGGCGGCGAGTTTCTGCTCGCCGACTATCGCGGTTATCGGCGGCTGGCCTCATTCGCGCCGGTTGCCATGCCCGGCAGCGCGCAGGCCATTCGTCAACCCTGGCGCATGGCCTACGTGCATTTGCACCGCTGCGGCGATTGGGATTCACTTGCAGCGAACTATGCTGATTTGCCATTTTTCCGGGCGCTGGCGGACAAGCCGCTGGCGACACTAAACGGCATGATCGAATCCGGCTTCAACAGCCCGCTGACCAGTTCCTGCGGGCGGCTGTTCGATGCCGTGGCGGCTGTGGTGGGTTTGCGCCAGACCGTGGTCTATGAAGGCCAGGCGGCGATGGAACTCGAAGCCGCGGTTGACGCGACGGCGCTGGCAGATGGCAAACCCTATCCCTTTGCAATTTCGGTTGAGGACGAATTGCCACGGCTGGACCCGCAACCAATGTGGCAAGCCCTGTTGTGCGATCTGCGCGAGGGCGTATCCGTCGGTGTCATGGCGGCACGTTTTCATACGGGCTTGGCGCAGGCGATCGCGTTGATGATCCAGCATTTGAGCACGCTGCACGACAATGCTTGGGCCGGGCGCGTCGCGCTTTCCGGCGGCGTGTTCCAGAATGCGGTGCTTTCCGTCGAGCTAATCCGCCGGCTCGAATCGCGCGGGCTAAAGGTGCTGCGGCACGCCCGCGTGCCGGCCAACGACGGCGGCCTGAGCCTCGGCCAAGCAGCTATTGCCGCGGCACGAGCCATTCATTCAGCGGCCAGCGAGGACTCTAAATCATGTGCGTAGGCATTCCCGGACAGATCGTTGACATCGTGGACACTACCACGGACACGGCAACGGTGGAGATCGGCGGCATTCGCCGCAAGATCAATATTTCCTGCGTGGTCGGGGAGGGGCGCAGTCACGCTGATTGCGTGGGTGAGTGGGTGTTGGTGCACGTCGGTTTCGCCATGAGCCATATTGACGAAGACGAAGCGTTCAAGACCCTGGAATTACTCAGGGAAGTAGGCGAGATGCAACAGGAAATGGATGCGATGCAGACCAGCGAGGCTTGAGGAGACGAGTTGATGGGAACTTCGAACACCGACAGCCTGGGCGAACTCTATCCGTTCCTGCACGGTATGAAGCAGGATGCCGGTGCGGTCAACGAGGCGCTGCTGGAGTCGGTGCGGCAGAAAGCCACACACAGCGTAGAGGTAAAACGGCGATTCTTCGCCGACAATGCTCAGGCAGTGGTGGATGCCGCGCGCGCCATCGCCGCGGTGTATCAGCACAACGGGCGTATGCTGGCGATGGGCAATGGCGGCTCGTCCTGCGATGCGGCGCATTTTGCCGTCGAGTTTCTGCACCCAATTACTGCCGGGCGTCCCGCCCTGACTGCCGTCAACCTGGTGGCCGACGACGCAATGCTGACCGCAGTCGGCAACGACGTGAGTTTCGATCACATCTTCGTGCGCCAGGTAATTGCCCACGGCCGTGCCGAAGACGGCCTGATCGGCTTTTCCACCAGTGGTAACTCGGCCAACCTGTTGCGCGCGTTTACCAAGGCGAAAGAAATGGGTCTGACCACAATCGGCCTCACGGGTAACGACGGGGGCAAGATGGCGCAATCGAAGGATATTGATCACTGCCTGATCGTGGCGACCGACAGCATCCACCGCATCCAGGAAACACACGTGGCAATCTACCACATCCTCTGGGATTTGGTGCACACACTGCTCGCCGACGAGCGCGGCCATCTGGAGGTGACGCTATGATGAGACCTTCACAAAACGTAGCGAGCGAAGACAGGCTGAGCGCTGCCGGAGCGCAGGATGCGGAGTGTACACGCCAGTACATGAGCAATCCGAGCACCGCCAGCGCTCATGATGTCGAGCGCAGTAGTTTTGGGGAGGTTTCATGAAGTTTGTTGACGAATTCCGCGATCCCGTCAAGGCCAGGGCGCTGGTGAAACGCATCGAGGCGCTGGTGCCGCAGATATCGATCTGCGCCAAACGCCCACTGCAATTCATGGAGGTCTGCGGCGGTCACACGCACTCGATCTTCAAGTACGGCATCGAGCAGATGCTGCCCGATGCCATTGAACTGGTGCATGGCCCGGGTTGCCCGGTGTGCGTGCTGCCGATGGGCCGCGTGGACGATTGCGTGGCGCTGGCCGAGCACCCGAATGTGATCTTCACCACCTTCGGCGACGCGATGCGCGTGCCGGGCTCGAAGAAGAGCCTGCTGCAGGCCAAGGCCGAAGGCGCGGATGTGCGTATGGTCTATTCGCCGATGGATGCCTTGAAACTCGCACGCGACAACCCGAATCGTCAGGTGGTGTTCTTTGCGCTTGGCTTTGAAACCACCATGCCATCCACGGCCTTTACCGTGCTGCGTGCCGTGGACGAGGACATCGACAACTTCTCGGTGTTCTGCAATCACATCACCATCATTCCGACTATCAAGGCGATCCTGGATTCGCCGGAGCTGACCCTGGACGGTTTTCTTGGCCCTGGTCACGTCAGTATGGTGATCGGCAGCGCGCCGTATGAATTCATCGCCAAACACTACAAGAAGCCACTGGTGATCTCCGGCTTTGAGCCGTTGGATATTCTGCAATCGGTGTGGATGGTGATGAAGCAACTCGCCGAGGGCCGCTGTGAGGTCGAAAACCAGTACCAGCGCGTGGTGCCCGATGCCGGAAACAACGCGGCATTGCAGGCGGTCGGCAAGGTGTTCCAGCTACGCGAATATTTCGAGTGGCGCGGGCTGGGCTCCATTGACCATTCCGGCATCAAGCTGCGCGACGCCTATGCGCACTACGATGCCGAGAAACGTTTCTGTGTGCCCAATCTCAAGATCGCCGATCCCAAGTCCTGCCAGTGCGGCGAGGTTCTGAAGGGCGTGATCAAGCCTTGGCAGTGCAAGGTATTCGGCACTGCCTGCACGCCGGAGACGCCGCTCGGCTCGCTGATGGTATCGAGCGAGGGCGCTTGTGCCGCAGTTTACAATTATGGTCGCATTGATCTCGGCGAAATTCTCAGAAATCGCGAGGCGGCGGCGAAAAAGGCACGGCAGGAACAGCAGGCATGAACGCGTGCACCGCTCCCGATTACTCTGCACCGCGTATTCGCCAGCGCAGCGGCAAGGTGCGCGGCGACACCATCGCGCTCGCCCACGGCAGCGGCGGCAAGGCGATGCGCGACCTGATTGACGATGTGTTCGTCGGTACCTTCGACAATCCTTCGCTGGCGCCACTGGAGGACCAGGCACGTTTCGCACTGGCCGATCTTGCCAAAAACGGCGACCGTCTCGCCTTCACCACCGACTCCTATGTGGTTGATCCGCTGTTCTTCCCCGGTGGCGACATCGGCGAGCTGGCGGTCAACGGCACCATCAACGATCTTGCGGTGTCCGGCGCGCGACCGCTGTATCTGACGTGCAGCATGATTATCGAGGAAGGTTTCGCGGTGGCCGATCTGCGCCGTATCGCCAATTCGATGCAGAAGGCTGCCGCGGCTGCCGGCGTACAAATCGTGACCGGCGACACCAAGGTGGTGAACCGCGGTGCGGCCGACAAGCTGTTCATCAATACCAGCGGCATCGGCATTATCCCCGCTGGCGTGAACATTGCAGCGACGCGCGCGCGGCCAGGCGACAAGGTGCTGGTCAACGGCTACATCGGCGATCACGGCGTGGCCATCCTTGCTGCGCGTGACGATCTGGCGCTCGAAGTGCCGATCAAAAGTGACACCCAGCCGCTTAACGGTTTGATCGCGGCGATGCTAGCCGCCTGTCCCGGAGTGCACTGCATGCGTGACGCGACCCGCGGCGGAATCGCCACGGTTTTGAACGAGTTCGCACAGGCCGCGGATGTGTGCGTCAATCTCGATGAACCGGCGATTCCGGTGCGCGAAGCGGTGCGCGGTGTCTCCGAGATTCTGGGCCTGGACCCGCTGTATTACGCCAACGAGGGCAAGCTGATCGCCCTAGTGCCAAAGGCGCAGGCCGAAGCCGCGCTGACCGCCATGCGCGCGCACCCCGCGGGACGCGACGCCGCGATCATTGGCGAAGTCAGCAACAGCCCACCCGGCAGCGTCATCATGCACACCGCCTTTGGCGGCGAGCGTGTCGTAGATATGCTGGTAGGCGAACAACTGCCGAGAATCTGCTGATGAGCACTCCCATGAGGGTGACGAAAACATTGAATGCAGCTGAGCAATTACTGCAAATTGCCGATAGCGGTGCGGTCTTGATGCTGGGTTATGCCGGCGCCATGGCCGCGCATTCAGGGGAATCGTGGTTCGGTGTGGCAGTGGGCTTTCGCATGTTGCAGGCGGCCGGAAGCGCGCTGTCGAGCCACAAGCTCTGGGACCGCGATGATCTGTTCGTGGTCAGCGGCCATCCCGGCCAGGGCGTGCGCGATGCGATCGAATACGTCACCTGCTGCGTATCGCGCGGGCGTTACCGCGTGGAAAGCGAAAATGCCGGACAGGGCTGCCGTCGCGGCATGCGCTTCGCCTGGGAAGTCGGCGATGGTGTCTCGGTTGCCAGCGTGCAGCTTCGCGACGATTTTGTTCCCGAGGAATTTTATGGCCTGCTCGATCGGCGCGGCACGCCGGCCGAGGGTCCGCACGGTGCCAGGCGCTTAGCTGAGCTCAAGCAACGGCTGGCCGTACAGCTGTGGGACGAGCCGCCGGCACGGCTGTTCAATGTGGAGTTGCGCAAAACTCGGGCGGTATGTCATGCATGAGTTGTCCGTGACCCAGAGCATCGTGGAGTGCTGCTGTGAGCGTGCCGGTGGAGCACGCGTGCTGCGCGTCATACTGGAGATCGGCACACTGTCCTGCGTCATGCCCGACGCGCTGCGATTTTGCTACGACGTTGCCGTTGAGGGCACGCCGTTGGAAGGCTCGGAATTAAAGATTGTCCGCATCCCGGCACGCAGCCGTTGCAAAGACTGCGGGAAGGAGCTTGAGATGAATGACATGCTTTCAATCTGTGCTTGCGGTTCCGCCAACCTGGAACGCCCGCAGGGCGGCGACCAACTGAGGATCAAATCAATGGAAATTCAGGAGGCTGCATAATGTGTATTACCTGCGGTTGTTCCGACGACGCCCGGCCCACGGTCACCGACCCGGCCACCGGTCAAACTCAGACCATCGGCGCGCATGCGCCTCACGCGCATGATCACGATCATCATGGAGACAGTCACGAGCACCATCACCCGCACCATCATGACTCTGACTCGGATCATGAGCGCATGCATGACCATACGCATCCACACCGCACGCTCCTGACTCTGGAACAGGATGTTCTCGCCAAGAACAACCGCTTAGCCGAACGCAATCGTGGCTGGTTGGAGGGCCGCAATATCCTGGCGCTGAATCTGGTCAGCTCGCCGGGTGCCGGTAAAACCACGTTGCTGGAACACACCATCCGCGATCTTGGGCAAACAATGCGGATTTGCGTGGTAGAAGGCGATCAGGAAACCTTGATAGATGCCGAGCGTATCCGCGCCACCGGCTGCAAAACCGTGCAGGTCAACACCGGCACCGGCTGCCATCTCGAGGCCGATATGCTGGCGCGCGCGCTCAAGACGCTCGATCCGCCGGCGAACTCCCTGCTGATGGTCGAAAATGTTGGCAATCTGGTCTGTCCGGCGCTGTTTGACCTCGGCGAACGGGCCAAAGTCGTGATTCTCTCGGTCACAGAGGGCGCGGACAAACCCCTGAAATACCCGCACATGTTCCGGGCATCGAGCCTGATGATCCTGAACAAGACCGATCTCCTGCCGCACGTGGACTTTGATGTGGCCACTTGCATCAGCCATGCCCGTCAGATCAACCCTGACGTAGACGTGCTTGAGTTATCCGCTGCCACCGGCGAAGGCTTGGATGGCTGGTACGCCTGGCTACGTGCAAGGCTGCGCGAAGGCAACTTTGCAACCATGTCTGAAGCGGTGGGCACATCACTTACCGTGGCGTCGTTGCATCGGCCTCAAACGCTTGACACACAATAGATTCCACGCAACCAGGCTTGTTCTGGAATTTTTCTGAGTGCTTGACCCGGACGGAGGTCGCCCGGTCGGAACGATAGGCAACGGCAATGCAGAATGATTCCACCACCTTCACGGTGATAGGGCAGCCGGCAGCCAATGGGCGCAGCCGTCTCGGCTTCACCGCGCGCGAGTGGTGGAGACTTGCCGGGTTCTACGGCTTCATCGCCTTGCTGCACGTTGTCGGCTGGCAACTTTTCCTGCACTACTGCCCACAGTATCCTGCGTTGATCGGGCTCGGCTTTGCCGCCTACATGTTCGGGTTACGTCATGCCTTCGATGCGGACCACATCGCGGCGGTGGACGATACAGTTCGCTACATGCTGCACAAGGGCAAGCGGCCCCTGGGCATCGGCTTCTTCTTCTCGCTTGGGCATTCCACGATTGTCCTGGGCCTCGCAGTCGGACTTGTCTTTGCCGCCGTCGCGGTCAAACAGCATCTGCCTGAGATGCAGCACACAGGCATGATCATCGGCAGCATTGTATCCGGTACATTTCTATGGATTATAGGCATCCTCAATCTTCTGGTGCTGCTCGATATTCTGAAGATATGGGAACAAGCCAAGACCGGCAAGCATAGTCACGAACACCTGGAAGAAATGCTGTCGAAGCGTGGATTTATCAATCGTCTGTTCGGTGGGCGACTGCAAAAATTCATTCATCACAGTTGGCAGATGTACCCGGTCGGGTTCCTTTTCGGTCTCGGTTTTGATACGGCGTCGGAAGTCGCGTTGCTGGCCATGACCGCAGCTGCATTGGCGACTGATTTGCCAGCGCCAGCCGTACTCTCGCTGCCGATTTTGTTTGCGGCCGGTATGTCCATGATGGATACCACCGACGGCGTGCTGATGTGCAAGGCTTACAACTGGGCGTTCATCAATCCCTTGCGCAAGATTTTCTACAACATCACGACCACCGGCCTTTCCATCGGCGTGGCGCTCGTGATTGGAACAATTGAGCTATTCCAAGTGTTGATTGCCCTGTTCGGTTTGAAGGGCGCGGTATTCGGTTATATCGGCAGGCTCGACTTCGGAAAACTCGGCTACGTGATTGTCGGCCTGTTCCTGCTCGCTTGGGGGACTTCGGTGGTGATATGGAAGCTGGGCCGAATTGAAGAGCGTTATGGAGACAAAGTGACCTTGCATTATCACCAGCATTCGCATGCAAACGGGACGATGCATACGCATGAACACTTTCACTAATCCACATCGCGGTAGGCTCCGCCGGTCATAGACCAGCCGGACTTGTCGAAGCGTGAACGGAATTCTTGAATCGCGTTGGCTGCTGAAAAAACCTCGTGTGCCCGCGAGCGGCACACGAGGATTACGGAGCAACCGTCCCTAGCCGTCTGCCGCCTCAACCGCCCGGTGGCGGAGGATTGGGAGGCAGAACATTATTGTAGGCGTCTGGATTGTTGAGATCGGTGAACTGGAAGTTCACCCCGTTCACCGGCGTCGGCGTCGAATTCGCCGGCATGCTCAGGGTTTGATGAACGAAGGCCGTGAAGTTCACGCCCGTCGGTGGTGGTGTTGGAGGCGGAGTTGGCGGAGGCAGGCTGGAACTGCTCCCGCCGCCGCCGCAACCTGCCAACGCTGCGCCTGCCAAGGCCAACGTGACCGCAATAGCTGTAAGTTTAGATTTCATCACACACCTCCTCAATTACCTGGTGTGCCGTTGCTGCCATTGGGCGAGCCCGGCAACGGTGTTTCGAGATATGGGAACGTTGCAAGGTAGGTATCATTGGCGTACTCGTCGCCGGTCACCGTCTCGGTCGCCGCGGTCGCACCCGGTGAACGGGCGCCATCAGTGTACGGCGTGCCGTTGTTCGGATCCTTGGTCTCGTCACCACAATTGCCAACCGCACCAC
>JBOIAY010000088.1:0-8461 GCA_050739255.1 Gammaproteobacteria bacterium | reverse complement strand
GTACAGGGATGTACAAGTGCCGCGGGAGGCAGGATGCAGAGAGCGGCCATTTTGAGCCGTTGCGCAACAAAGTTATGCCAAGCGCAATAGTTTTGAGTCTGATTCTAGCGACTATTCAAGAGTACATAAACCGCGCCAGTGCCACCGTCCACCGGGCGCGCAGAACAAAAGGCCATGACCTCGTCTCGCTGCCTGAGCCAGCCATTGAGTTTTTGCTTGAGCACCGGACCTCTTGGGCCGGAACGATAGCCCTTGCCGTGGATGATACGCACGCAGCGGATGCGTTTGCCACGCACGGATTGAAGGAATTCAACCAGAACCACGCGTGCAGCATCGCTGCGTAGCCCGTGCAGATCGAGCTCTGCACCAACGCTGAAGTAACCGCGGCGCAGCTTGCGCAGCACGGTGTTCTGTACACCGGGTTTGGCGTAAAACAAACCATCACCCAGCAGTGGTTCGGATGGATCCGGCAGGCCGGTGAGGCATTCATTGAGCACTTCTACGGCCGCGGCGCGCGCAAAACGTGCGTGCGGTTTCGGTTTGGGGCCGCTGCGGACAGGTTTGTATGGCAAGCGTTTGGTATCCGCCACGGCATCGCGGAACTGCTGCTTTTCCTCGTCGCTTAACCCGGGATTGCTTTTCATGGCGGCTGTATTCATGTTGGCGACAGTATATCAAGCGTCTTGCGGACGTTTTTACAGTATCCTAAGGCCCGCTGTTTCATCGGCGGAATAATGCGTGAAAATCCTGCTCAGTAATGACGACGGCTGTCACGCCGAAGGTTTGCGTTGCCTGGCCGAAGCCTTGCGCGGCTTTGCCAGCGTCACCGTGGTGGCGCCGGACCGCAACCGCAGCGGCACCAGTCACTCTCTGACCCTGGACGCACCTTTGCGAGTGCGCCGGGAAGAGCCGGATCTGGTGTGTGTGGATGGCACGCCCACGGATTGCGTACACCTGGCCATCACCGGCTTGCTGGAAGAAGAACCCGACATGGTGGTTTCGGGGATCAATGCCGGCGCGAATCTCGGGGACGACGTGTTGTATTCCGGTACCGTGGCAGCAGCCATAGAGGGCCGTTTTCTGGGGCTT
Source organism: Gammaproteobacteria bacterium (assembly GCA_050739255.1). Lineage (GTDB taxonomy): Bacteria > Pseudomonadota > Gammaproteobacteria > Natronospirales > REEB76 > REEB76. Next base: position 7,372 of record JBOIAY010000088.1, on the reverse strand, counting down.
CCCGCCATCGCTGTGTCGTTGGTGACGGATGTGCCGCACCATTTCGCCACGGCCGCGCGCGTCACCTGCGATCTGGTGCAGCGGCTGCTGACCAATCCGCTGCCGGCGAACACGATTCTGAACGTGAACGTACCGGATGTGCCGTGGCCTGAATTGAAGGGCGTGGAAGCCACGCGTCTGGGCCATCGGCACCGTTCCGAGCCCGTCACCAAAGCCAGCGATCCACGCGGCCGTCCGATTTACTGGGTAGGTCCGCCGGGCGCCGCGCAGGATGCGGGCGTCGGTACGGATTTTCACGCCGTACATCGCGGATTTGTGTCAGTAACACCGCTGCAGATTGATTTAACCCAATACACCGCCCTCGATCCTCTGTCCCGTTGGCTGCAAGGTATGCCGCTGCCATGAATGCCGCCGGTACCCGCGGCATCGGCATGACGTCGGCCCGTACCCGCGAACGACTCGTGCTGCGCCTCAAGGAGCAGGGCATTGGCAATGCCGCGGTGCTGGATCTTATCCGCTCCTCACCGCGACACCTGTTCGTGGACGAAGCGCTGGCCAGCCGCGCATATGAAGATACGGCGCTGCCCATCGGTTTCGGCCAGACTATTTCACAACCCTATATCGTTGCGCGCATGACCGAAGCGCTGCTGGAGGGCGGCATACCTGAGGCGGTGCTGGAAGTGGGCACCGGTTGCGGTTATCAGACTCTGATTCTCGCCAAACTGGTAGGCCGGGTGTACAGCGTTGAGCGATTGGCATTGTTGCAACAGCGCGCGCGTCAAACTCTGAGTTCACTCAAAGTACGCAACGTGCGTTTCCGGCATGCGGACGGCGGTTGGGGTTGGCCGCGACACGCGCCCTATGACGGCATCCTGGTGACCGCCGCGCCGGATGACGTGCCAGAGGTTTTGCTGCAACAACTGGCTGTGGGCGGCCGCATGGTAATTCCGGTGGGCGGTTCCGTCGGCCAGGATTTGCTGCTGGTCACGCGTCAGGATGAAAAGAAATACGTGCGCAAACTGCTGGACCGGGTAAGTTTCGTCCCGCTGGTGGGTGGCGTGGGGTGAGCGTCGGTTTGACGCATTTGCCGGGCACTACCATGAAAATCCCTGTCCCTCAGGGGGAGGATGCGGTTGGAATGCGGCGCTGCGAGTTCCGCCGCGCCCTCACCCCTAGCTCCTCTCCAGGAGGCAGAGGGGAACCAAATAGTTATTTTTCCTTCTTGCTAATGGTTTGTTGCGCAGTTCTACTGGCTGGCTGTGCCGGTGCACTCAGCTGGAATCCTCCCGCCGCGCCGTCATCTGTGCGCCAGGAGGCGGTAACGCCGGAGCCAATTCCCCGCCACTATGTGGTGAAGCCGGGCGATACTCTGTATTCCATCGCCTGGCGTTACGGCCTCGATTATCACGACGTAGCCGCTTGGAACGCCATCGGGTCCGATTATCTCATCAAACCGGGCCAGACGCTGGTGCTGGCGGCGCCTGAGCGTTTTATTGCGCGTCCTGTGACGAAGCCTGTTGCTCAGCCGCGCACTGCATCAACAGCTCCGATACTCGTGCCGAATTACACGCCGCCGCGTGGTAATCTGCGCTGGATATGGCCAGCAAAGGGTGCGCTGGTGCGCGAATTTCATGCAGGCGATCCGCTGTCCAAGGGCATAGATATCAGCGGCGTGCAAGGGCAGGACATTTACGCCGCCGCGGCCGGAAAAGTGGTATATACCGGCAGCGCCATCATCGGCTATGGCAAGCTCATTATCATCAAGAACAGTGAACAATTTCTGAGTGCGTATGCGGACAATGACGAGATGCTGGTGAGAGAAGGTGATATCGTGAAAGCGGGCGAACGCATCGCCAGCATGGGACTCAACCGCGACGGTCATCCTTTGCTACATTTTGAGATACGCTACAACGGCAAGCCGGTGGACCCCTTGAGTTATCTGCCACGACAATGATGCTTGCATCCATGCCCAAACAGTTGGCAAGATTGGTCGTACGCACTGTTTCAAGAAACTCCAGGACAGTATGACGAAATTCAATCGCAACGGTACGCCGGAACCCGAAGAGGAATTGCTGTCCGATTCTGGGGACGGTGAACCATTGAATGAAGGCATTTTGCAGGATGAGGCGGCGGAGGACACGCTGCTGGATGGCGTCGCGGCGGCGGTATTCAGGCCGGAACCGGCGGAACCCGAGCCACAGTTCGGCGAGGAACAACTCGATGCCACTCGCATGTATCTCTCCGAAATCGGCTATTCGCCACTGCTTACCGCCGAGGAAGAGGTCTATTATGGCCGTCGCGCGCGGCAAGGCGACGAAACCTCGCGCCGCCGCATGATCGAAAGCAATCTGCGGCTGGTGGTCAAGATTGCGCGTAAATACATCAACCGTGGTCTGCCACTGCTGGACCTTATCGAAGAAGGCAATTTGGGCCTGATTCACGCGGTTGAGAAATTCGATCCCGAGTTGGGCTTTCGTTTCTCAACCTATGCCACCTGGTGGATCCGCCAGACCGTCGAGCGCGGCATCATGAACCAGACTCGCACCATCCGCTTGCCCATCCATGTCATCAAGGAACTCAATCTCTATTTGCGTGCCGCCCGCAAGCTATCCCAGGTCTTGGATCGCACGCCGTCGCCCGAGGAAATTGCCGCATTGCTGGACAAACCCCTTGACGACGTGAAACGCCTGTTGGGACTGAATGAGCCGGTCGCCTCGGTGGACACGCCCATCGGCAAGGACGGTGACCGGCTGTTGCTGGACGCGATTCCCGATGAAACCAACACCGACCCGGCGCAGATTCTACAGGGCACCGACTTGCAGACCATCGTGGAGCGATGGTTATCTCATCTGAACAAGAAACAGCGCGCAGTGATGGAACTGCGCTTTGGCCTCAACGGCCACGACAAGGGCACGCTGGAAGAAGTGGGTGACGCCATCGGCGTCACCCGCGAGCGCGTGCGCCAGATCCAGATGGACGCACTCAGACGTCTGCGGCAGCTTCTCAAATCAGAAGGGTTGTCGGAAGAGTCGCTGTTTGATTAAAAATTGTCTCAAAATACCGTTCGACTTGTCTTTTAAACGTCGTATTCGGAGAATTTGAGGAACGCTGGCAACAGGAAAGCCAGGCTTTCAGATCATCAACAAGGCCGCTACCACACTGCGGTTTTCACTCACCAGCACGTTGTAGGTGCGGCAAGCGGCAGCGGTATCCAGCACCTCCAAGCCGATACTACGCCGCTGTATGTCTGCAATGATGTGTGCGTCGGGAAAACGCAGTGCCGGCCCGGTGCCGATGAGCAGAATCTCCGGATTCAGGTCCAGTGCCGCCTGCAAATGCTCAAGCGTGATGTCCTCGAAACGCTGCGGCGGCCAATTTTCTATCAATCTGGTCGGTGCGAGGATGAAGCTGACGCTGAGGAGCTGGTCGTTGACGTTGATGCGGCCTGGCGCGTAGGCGCGGATGGCTTTCAGATCACCGGCGGGTCTGTCCTGGGTGAATTGCATGTCAATAGCGTAAGGGAAACGGCATAATGTCCACAAGTAATTTTGACGTTTCCCATGCAAATCACGCTCTTTGTTCCGGATTTGGACTCTTTCTGCGCGAATCATTCCCTTCAGCGGCGGTTACCGGCACTGGAAACACTGCTTGCCCACGCCAGGACACAGCCAGTTCCGGATGGCAACGTTATCCTGGCCGGGATTTTCGGTATGACTGCGGAGCAGTTTGTTCCGGCGCCTTTCATGCGGCTGGCGGATACCGGCCAACACGACAGCGGGTTCTATTTTTGCGCTGATCCGGTGCATCTCGCAGCGGACCGGGATCAACTGTTGATGCTTCCACTTTCGGTAATGCAGGTGCAAATGGCGGAAGCTGCTGGACTGGCAGCGGCCTTCAACCGGATCTATGCAGTTGACGGCTACTGGCTGGAAACTCCGCAAGCCGGGCGCTGGTATTTGCATTACCCTGATTCACTGACCTGTGCAACTCTCGAAACCGCCAAGGTGGCTGGTCATGCGGTGTTTGACTTCATGCCGTCCGGCGAAGATGGACCGCGGCTCAGGCAGCTCATCAACGAAATACAGATGCTGTTTTTCGAGCATCCGGTCAATCTGGCGCGTGGGGCAGCGGGTAAACCCGCCATCAACAGTCTGTGGTTGTGGGGTGGAGGATGTTTGCCGGAAGGACCGATCCAGGGTCCGAAACACGTCGTGACGAATATGCCGCTGGTTGCCGGGTTGGCGCGGTTTAGCGGAAGCGACTGTACAAACTGGCCGCCCAAAACAGCTTTCCAAAAAGGTTCGGGAGACATGCTCATCGGCATCAACATCGAAGGGGAAGCGGAAATGGTGCTACTGGAAGAACAGGCTGCCGTGCCTTTGTTGCGCGCATTGCGGCAGGGCCAAGCCGGTGAAGTGATCATGTATCCTGGCAACAGGCAAAGTTACCGGCTTATACCGCCGAACCTTCGCCAGTTCTGGCGCCGGCGCCGGCCCTTGTCAGAAATGCTCGGCACAACATGAGTCCGCAGCATATCGAACGCCGTATTCCCGTTACGGGCGCGACATTTCCGGATACGCTGCATCCATTACTGCAGCGCGTCTATGCCGCACGCAAAATCAAAAACGAAGCAGAACTCAACAACAACTTGGCCGCACTGCTCGATTTCCACAGCTTCAGCAATCTGGATACGGCCGTAGCTTTACTGACCGATTGTTTGAAAGAACAACAACGCGTTCTCATTGTCGGTGATTTTGACTGTGATGGTGCTACTAGTACCGCACTTGGCGTGCGCGCACTGCGCAAGCTGGGCGCCCAGCAGGTGGATTATCTGGTCCCCAACCGCTTTGAATACGGTTACGGCCTGACGCCGGAGATCGTGACGCTGGCGAAAGAGCGCAAGCCGGATTTGATCATCACTGTGGATAACGGCATTTCCAGCCTCGCGGGTGTGGCCGCGGCACGTGCGGCTGGTATCCGGGTGCTGGTGACGGATCACCATCTTCCCGGCACGGAGCTGCCGCAGGCTGACGCTATCCTCGATCCCAATCTGCCCGGCGACAGTTTTCCCAGCAAATGTCTTGCGGGGGTGGGCGTGATGTTTTATCTATTGCTGGCTCTGCGTGCGCAGTTGCGCAACGAGAAGTGGTTTGAGACTTGTGGGATCCCGGAGCTAAATCTGGCGGAATATCTGGACATCGTGGCGCTGGGCACGGTTGCGGACTTGGTACCACTGGACCACAACAACCGCGTGCTGGTGGCGCAGGGCCTGGCGCGCATCCGCGCCGGTCGGGGCGTTCCGGGTATCCGCGCATTGCTTGAGATCGGCAGGCGGGATGCGTCGCGCCTCACTGCCGCCGATCTGGGGTTTGCCGTGGCGCCGCGCCTGAATGCAGCAGGCCGTTTGACCGACATGTCGCTGGGCATCGAGTGTCTTCTGACGGATGATCCGGAACGCGCGCGCCAGCTCGCGATGCAACTCGATCAGCTCAATCACGAGCGCCGCGAAATAGAATCACAGATGCAGGAAGACGCACTGCGCGTACTTGCCGGCATGCGTTTGCACGAAGACGATCCGGCATTGCCGTTTGGTGTATGCCTTTTCGATGAAGCCTGGCATCAGGGTGTGGTCGGTCTGGTTGCCTCGCGCATCAAGGACCGGGTGCATCGGCCGGTGATCGTCTTTGCTCGCGGCGAGGATGGCCGCCTCAAAGGCTCCGCGCGTTCCGTGCGCAGCGTGCATATCCGCGATGCACTGCAAGCGATATCCACGCGCTCTCCGGGGCTCATCGAGAAATTCGGCGGCCATGCCATGGCTGCGGGCCTGACGCTTGAGGCGGATCGTTTCGATACTTTTGCTGAAGCCTTCGATACAGAAGTGCGCGCATGGCTTTCGGCGGACGATCGCGCCGGCGTCATCCATACGGACGGGGAACTCGCGCCCGAATTCATGACGCTGGAATGCGCCAGTCTATTGCGTGAAGCCGGTCCCTGGGGGCAGGGATTTCCGGAGCCGTGCTTCGACGGAGTGTTCCATCTGCTGAAACGGCGTCTGGTGGGCAACGGCCATCTAAAACTGCTGCTCGCGGAGCTTGAAACGGATCTGCGCCTGGAGGCCATCGCTTTCAATGAGACTGGAGAACACTTGCCGGCCGACTGCAGGCAAGTTCGCATCGTTTATCGGCCGGATGTGAACGAGTACCGTGGCGAACGGCGTTTGCAGTTACTGGTGGATCATATCGAGCCTGTTCGAGGCCTGTAGTACCATAGTGGCCTTTACGACCGTGGGATGCGACACCGTGGAAGATATCAATCCGATCAGGAACAAGATCAACGACTTAAAGGGCCGCGTGCAGGCTCTCCGGGGGTATCTTTGACTACGAAACCAAGCGCGAGCGTCTCCAGGAAGTAAGCAAGGAACTGGAAGACCCGAAAATCTGGGACAAACCCGAACGCGCCCAGGAACTCGGCCGGGAACGCGCCCGGCTGGACGACGTGGTGAGCATGCTGGATAAACTTGCCGGCGGCCTCGACGATTCCCATGAATTGTTGCACTTGGCCGCGGAGGAGGGCGATGCCGCTTCCGTGGGAGAGATCGGTAATGAGGTCGGCACGTTGGAAGAGCAGGTGGCGCAATTGGAATTCCAGCGCATGTTCGCAGGCGAGATGGATTCCAATAATGCTTTCCTGGACGTGCAGTCCGGCTCCGGCGGCACCGAAGCCCAGGACTGGGCCAACATGTTGCTGCGTATGTACTTGCGCTGGGGCGAACGCCGCGGATTCAAGGTGGGGTTGGTGGAAGTATCAGCGGCGGATGTGGCAGGCATCAAAAGCGCCACCGTGCATTTCGAGGGTCCGTATGCATACGGTTGGCTGCGCACCGAGACCGGCGTGCACCGGCTGGTGCGCAAATCGCCGTTTGATTCCGGCAATCGGCGGCATACCTCATTTGCGGCCATCTTCGTGTCGCCAGAGGTGGACGACGACATCGAGATCGAAATCAATCCGGCGGATCTGAGAGTGGATACGTACCGTTCCAGCGGCGCGGGCGGCCAGCATGTGAACAAGACCGATTCCGCCATCCGCATCACGCATATTCCGACCGGCATCGTGGTGGCCTGCCAGAATGAGCGCTCGCAGCACAAGAACCGCTCCACGGCCATGAAGCTGTTGAAAGCCAAGCTCTACGAGATGGAAGATCAGAAGCGCCGCGCCGAGCAGCAAAAACTGGAGGACAGCAAGGCCGATATCGGCTGGGGCAGCCAGATCCGATCCTATGTACTGGATCAGTCGCGCATCAAGGATTTGCGCACCGGGGTGGAGAAAGGTGACACTCAGGCGGTGCTGGATGGTAATCTGGATGATTTTATCG
>JBOIAY010000087.1:0-5899 GCA_050739255.1 Gammaproteobacteria bacterium | reverse complement strand
CCTCATGTACTAGCCGTATACACTCCGGTTGCTCGGTCATTTCTGCCTACCCAGAAACCAAAATCTCTGATTTTTAGCGGCGCCCTTAAAAAATAAGTGGAGACACAAAAAATCAAGCGAGCTGCGGAGTGGCCCGCTTGATTACGACATGTTTGTTTGATGACTACCTGGTCGCATACGCCATGCTGAAGGCACCCGGACCCACATGGATGCCGGCAGTTGTGCTCATGACCGACAGTAGGGTCTCGACCTTGTTGCTCATTGCACACTGGATGAATTCATCGTATCCCCGGAATGATTTCACAACTTCCGGGTTGCCGGCGTAACTCATACACACCACTTTGGTGAGCAGGCCGCGTTCGACGGCCTCGACGGCCATTCCGAACAATTTGCGCACGGCATTTTCATAACCACGCACGTTCGCCACCGAGTCTGTCTCACCGCGATATGCCCGGAGAATGGGTTTGATGTCGAACATGGTGCCCATCTGGTATTTGAACCAGCCGACACTTTTGTCGCCCTTCTGATGCGCCCGGTTGCGCACGTAGAACAGATCCTGCGGAACGACAAAGGCATTGACGTGCTGCGAAAAACTTTCCACGTGCTGACGCAGTTTGTCGAACATGACTTCGTCTTGGGCGTGAATGGCGCGTAGAGCCTCATATACCACCACCGCCTGACCGGTGAACAAGGTCTTGCTGTCTATGACACGCAGGCCGAATTGTTCATCCAGGCCCGCGGCACGCCGGCGTTCCTTGTAGCCAGAAAGGATCATGAAAGACGCTTGGGTGGCATTTTCAAAAACCGGACTGCGACGGCTGGAGACTGTAATCACCAACACCCGGTCGTACTTGAGCACCAACTGATTCAGGAACAGGTCCCGGATGGCCTTGGTGGAAAGTGGAGTGGTGGAGATTTCCAGCTTTTTATCCGCCACAAAGCGGCGGTAGAAATCCATGGTTTGCTCGGGATCGCGCTCGTCCTTTTTGGGCATGTTGCCGAAACGCACCATCACCGGCATGATTTCGATACCGTGCTGTTCGATGAAGGAACGCGGCAGATCACAGGCAGAATCAATAACGATACCGATTTTCTGAGGCATATGTGCTCCCAAGGTTTACCCTGACAGGTCCCTTGCCTTGCCGACCCCTCCAGATGGTCCAATCAATCCTGACGTCTCAAAGCATAGCCTACCATGCACAGCCAGGCAAATTCTCATGTTTTTTCCGTGGCTTGGCAGGTCTTTTTGAGCTGAAATGCGAACTATAGCCCGGTTCAGGTATTTAGCGTCTGGGATAATTTCACCCCACCGGGCGCGGCATCGCCGCTTCAAGTTTCATCGTGTTTTGCCTGTTCCCAGATGGCATCCATCTCCTCAAGCGTGGCGTCCTGTGGGCGCTTGCCCTGCCTTGCCAGTTGCACTTCCACGGTGCGGAAGCGTCGCTGGAACTTCCGGTTGGTGCCGCGCAGCGCCTGTTCCGGATCAAGACCGAGCTTGCGTGCCAGATTGGCCGAAGCAAACAGCAAATCACCCAGCTCATCCTGGGTGCGTTCTGGTGACGCGCGGGAAGTGAGCTCCGCTTCCAGCTCCGCCAGTTCTTCACGCACCTTGGCCAGCACCGGCGGCATATCAGCCCAATCAAAGCCCACACCGGCAGCACGCTTCTGGAATTCCACCGCGCGCGTTAATTCCGGCAGATCGCCCGGCACGCCATCGAGCACGCTGCGGCCTGGATCCTTCATGCGGTCTCCTCGCGCTCGAGTTTGGTCAGAAAATTCACCAGCATGGCCGCAGTAGCACCCCAGATGCTGTGGTGCTGATACTCGAACAGGTAATAACCCAGTTCGCGGCCGGCCAGACGGCGCCGGCGAATCTGACGATTGGCTGGATTCCGCAGGAATGCCACAGGTACTTCAAACACTTCCGCAACTTCCAAAGCACCAGGCTGGAGATGAAATTCAGGCTTGACCAGACCGACTACCGGTGTCACCGCATAGCCAGTGATGGTCAGATAACCGTCCAGAAATCCCACCGTCTCCACAAAGCGCCTTTGCAGGCCGGTTTCTTCCTCGGTCTCGCGCAATGCGGTTTGCGCGGGATTCGTATCCACTTCTTCACGGCTGCCGCCGGGGAAACTCACTTGACCCGCGTGGTCAAGCAGTCCTTCCGTGCGCCGCGTCAGCAGGATGGTCGGTTCCGGCCGTCGCAGCACCACCGGCACCAGCACTGCGGCTGGTTTCCAGGGCTGTTTGGGTTGCATATCCGGGGGCAAGTCGCACAGCACTCGCCGGGCCGTGAAATCCGACGGTGCCCGCGAATCTTTCAAACTGCGCCTGATGAGCAATTCCAGTTCCGCGGTGGGCGCTTTCATTGCAATGGGTTGTACGCTATTTATGGATCTATGATGGGAATTTTTACACAGCGCCCTGGACCTAGGCGCCCCACAAGACGTTGGCGTGCGCCTTGGGTTCGTCCATGCTGTGGTGTTCTACCTGGAAAGTCTTTTCAGACATCCATTTTTCACAGAGAAACGAGTTGAGACATGGTATGTAAGCTCATGATTTCAAGCTATAATCATCCCCTGTTTTCTGGGATAAACTTGCGACGCACAACACCTCTGGAGGACTCGGGTATTATCCGCAATCCAGTCATTATTTGCACGGAGACTGCATGCAACCGTCGCCACTGACAGCCATTTCGCCGCTGGATGGTCGTTATGCCGCCCGCGTGGACACGCTTCGCGATCTGTTCAGCGAGTACGGCCTCATGCGCCAGCGTCTGCAGGTGGAAATCGCCTGGCTCCACGCGCTGGCCAGCCACCCGGGGATTTCCGAAATCAAGCCGCTGAGCGACGATGCACACGCGCAATTGGACAAGCTCGCGAACGGATTCGACCTGGCCGCCGCCGCGCGCATCAAGGGTATCGAAGCCACGACCAACCACGATGTGAAGGCGCTCGAATACTACTTCAAGGAAAAACTGCGCGGAGATGCCGAACTGGAACAAGTGACTGAATTTTTGCACTTCGCCTGTACTTCGGAAGACATCAATAATCTTGCCTACGCGCGCTTGCTGCGGGAAGCGCGGCAGACACGGCTTCTGCCCATGATGGAAAAAATCAGTGAACGCATGCGTGGACTGGCGCATCGTTACGCGGAACTCCCCATGCTGGCACGCACCCACGGCCAACCGGCCTCGCCAACGACCTTGGGGAAGGAACTGGCCAACATCACCGTCCGCATGCAGCATCAATATGCAGGACTGGCTGCAGTGACGATCTACGGGAAATTCAACGGCGCAGTAGGTAATTACAACGCGCACTTGATTGCGTATCCTGACCTGGACTGGCCTGTCATCAGCAGGCAATTTGTGGAATCGCTTGGTCTGGAATGGTCTGCCTACACCACTCAGATCGAACCGCATGACTGGATGACGGAATACTTCGATGCTCTTGCGCGCTTCAATACAGTGATGATTGACGCTTGCCGCGATATCTGGGGATACATTTCCATCGGCTACTTCCGCCAGAAATCCGCTACAGGTGAAGTTGGTTCCTCCACCATGCCTCACAAGATCAATCCCATTGATTTTGAAAATGCCGAAGGCAACCTCGGCGTCGCCAATGCGCTGCTGCGGCACTTTGCCGAAAAACTGCCGGTCTCGCGCTGGCAACGGGATCTCACCGATTCCACGGTCTTGCGCAACGTTGGTGTGGCCATTGGTCACAGCCTGCTGGCGTACGAATCCTTTCTCAAGGGAATGAGCAAACTCGAAGCCGATGCGGACAAGATGAATCTGGATTTGAATGATAACTGGGATGTGTTATCAGAAGCCATCCAGACCGTGATGCGGCGTTACGGGATGGAGACTCCATATGAACGGCTCAAATCCCTGACCTGCGGCAAGCACATTGACCAGAAAACCCTGCGCAGTTTCATCAAGGATCTCGACATCCCCAACACGGCCAAGCAGCAATTATTGGCTCTGACCCCTGCCGGCTATATCGGCCTCGCCGCGCGCCTCGCCCGAGATATCTGAAACATGAGCGATTGATGAATATCGCATCACCCGATTATCATGAACTTGCCACCTCCGCAGATAACCGGGAGGCAGCCGTCCGATTAGTCTCGGAAGCCCGCATGAGCCTCGCCATGTTCACGCGGGATCTGGAACCCGCAGTTTACAATACCGCGGAATTTGCCGCGGCCGTGCGGCAACTCGCGCTTCGCAGCCGCTATTCCCGCATTCGCATCGTTGCCATTGATCCGACTGCTGCCATCAAGGCCGGGCACCGGCTGATCGAACTGGGTCGCCGACTCAGTAGTTTCATCGAATTCCGCCGACCCTCGGCCGATCATGCCAAACTGCCGGAGTCATTCCTGGTCGTTGATGCAATTGGCCTGCTGTACCGCCCGCTGGCCATGCGCAACGAAGGATTCACCGATCCCCACAATCCGCACGAAGCCGGTGCCCGCCTGCGACTCTTCGATGAAATCTGGGAACAGGCCGAGCCGGAACCGGAATTTCGCCGCCTGGGTATGTGATGGCATCAGTAATCCACGCTGACCGTGCTTGATAGCCCAAGCCTCGAGGTCTAGATTGTGGTCATGACATGGAAACCGCACGTCACCGTGGCTGCGATCGCCCAACAGGATGGCCGCTTCCTGGTAGTGGAAGAAAAAGTTCACGGCAAGCTGGTTATTAACAACCCAGCCGGCCATCTGGAAGAAACCGAAAGTTTCGTGGATGCGGTGCGCCGAGAAACCCTGGAAGAAACCGGCTGGGAATTCGAGCCCGAGGCAATCACCGGAATCTACCTTTGGAAAAACCTGAGTTTGCAGGCCACGTTTCTGCGCATCGCGTTTTGTGGCCGCTGTACGCAACATCATGCTGATCGGCGTCTGGACCGGGGGATTGTCGGACCCCGCTGGTACACACGCACGGAACTGGGCAACGGTGATCTGCCTATGCGCAGTCTCCTGGTGACCCGGTGCATTGACGATTATCTGTGCGGCCGGCGCTTTCCCCTCGACCTACTTACCTGTATCGAACCCAGCATCACGCTTTCAAGTTTCGCGCGTGACTGATTGAAGCCACAAACGGGTAAAATGCCCGCATGACTCAACATGCCAAATCCCGCGTCATCGTTGGCCTGTCCGGCGGCGTGGATTCCGCCGTGGCCGCCCTGCTCCTCAAGGAACAGGGTTATGCGGTCGAAGGCCTGTTCATGGACAACTGGGAAGACGATGACGAGCAGGCGTACTGCACAGCTGCGGAGGACTTTCAGGACGCGCGCCAAGTCTGCGAACAACTGGGTATCCCGCTGCACAAGGTGAACTTCGCCGCCGAATACCGCGAGCGCGTGTTCCGCCTATTCCTGGATGAATACGCCGCGGGCCGTACGCCGAATCCCGATGTGCTGTGCAACAGCGAGATCAAATTCAAGGCGTTTCTGGAATACGCCCTGCGCCTGGGGGCGGAGTTCATCGCCACCGGCCATTACGCCCGGATTTTACGCACACCGTCCGGAGTGAAGCTTCTGCGTGGCCGCGATCCCGGCAAGGATCAGAGTTATTTTCTGCACACAGTCGCGCAGCCGGCATTGGCAAGAACGCTGTTTCCACTCGGAAACATGCTCAAACAGGAGGTGCGCCAGCGCGCGCATGAGGCGGGTTTCGCCAACCATGCCAAGAAAGACAGCACCGGCATCTGCTACATCGGCGAACGCAAATTTGCGGCGGTCCTGTCCAGATACCTGCTAGCACAGCCGGGCGCTATTGAAACCTCCGCCGGTGAAATCATCGGCGCTCACCGCGGACTCATGTATTACACCTTGGGTCAACGCCAAGGTCTGGGCGTTGGCGGCCGTCGCGATGCGGCATCTGCAGCGTGGTACGT
>JBOIAY010000086.1:0-3024 GCA_050739255.1 Gammaproteobacteria bacterium | reverse complement strand
CAGGCGGATAGACGCCCGGCACCGACATGCTGGCTCGCATGACATTGGCAAGGTCGCCATGATCGAACACTACTTCTTTGCCGGTATCTATATCGGTTGCCACGGCACGGAACGGGATCGGCAGTTTGTCGAAATCAGTGGAAGGCTGCGTGGCCAGCGCCAGAACATTGAGTATCCGTCCGGGGTCATTGCCAGCTCGAATGCCTTGGGGAAAGAAAAAGCGGCCGTTGGCATAACCAAATTCCACTTGCAGCAGATATTCAAGTTGATATTGTTTGTCCGGGTAATACAGCAGGCTGCGAGGCTGCTTGCCGGCCATGCTGGCCTGGATATCGGGACGTTGCAAGGTGGCTTGCAGTTCCGAGGTGGTAAATCCCGAGGCATACAGACCGCCGACGATGGCGCCCATGCTGGTGCCGACGATACAGTCAACCGGAATATGCAGTTGTTCCAGCGCTTCGAGCACGCCCACATGCGCCGCACCGCGCGCGCCTCCACCGCCCAGTACTAGGCAGATGCGCGGCCGGTGGGCGGGCGGCGGCGTGACGGGAACGAGTGTGTCTGCTTGGGCTGCAAAGCTGCATAGCCAGAGTATAAAAATCGTGAATACAGCCGACTTTGCAGCGGTTTTTGGCATTGTTCCCGGCATGTCACACACGAAACAGATCGTTAAAGCTTTCTTCTCTACACCCCAGCAAGCGGAAAGATGACCGCCACGGGTATGGGTGTAGCGCCATGTTACCGGATGCACCCCTCATGGAACAGATTGGAACCAGTTGCCTTTGTCACGCGCGTCTGTTTACATGGCAGCATGCCGCACATTGGGAAACTCCTTGCCGCCGTCTTGCTGCTCTTGGGCTTGGCGGTACCTGTCTCGGGCGCCACGAACGCCCAAACCGCGCTACTGCTGCACGTGGATGGCGCTATCGGCCCCGCCATGGCGGATTATGTTGTGCATGGTCTGAACGCGGCAGCGCAACAGCATGCGGAATTGGTAATCCTGGAAATGGATACGCCCGGCGGTCTCGGCAGCTCCATGCGTGACATCATCAAGGCGATTCTGGCCTCGCCCGTGCCGGTGGTGACCTACGTCGCGCCGAGCGGTTCGCGAGCTGCCAGCGCCGGCACGTATATTCTGTATGCCAGTCATATCGCCGCCATGGCGCCCGCCACCAATCTGGGCGCCGCCACACCGGTACAACTCGCTGGCGGCAGTTCCTCCACCCCCCTAGCGCCCAAAACTGCAGAGGACCGCAAGATTCTGAATGACGCCCTGGCCTACATTCGCGGACTGGCCTTGGCGCGCGGACGCAACGCCGACTGGGCCGAACAGGCGGTGCGCAATGCCGCCAGCCTGACCGCCACGGAAGCCCTGAAGCAGCATGTGATTGATCTCATGGCCGATGACGTGCCCGATCTGCTCACCAAGCTCAACGGTCGCAGCGTCACTACCGTAAGCGGTACTGTCACGCTGCACACCGCCGGCATTACGGTGCAAGATTATCAGCGCGGCTTCCGGGTGAAGTTCCTGGAGGTGCTCACGGATCCCACCCTGGCGTATATTCTGCTGCTCATTGGCATCTACGGCCTAGTATTCGAGGGCTTTCACCCAGGCGGCGTATTGCCCGGCGTGGTGGGCGCCATCGCACTGCTGCTGGCGCTGTATGCTTTCCATTTGTTACCGGTGAATTTTGCCGGCCTGGCGCTCATCATACTGGGCATCATTTTGTTTGTGACCGAGACGTTTGTACCCGCATATGGCACCCTCAGCATCGGTGGTCTCGCGGCATTCGTGATCGGCTCCATCATACTCATGGACACCCGTGTGCCCGGCTTCGCCGTGTCGCGCGGACTCATAACCGGCATCAGCGTAGCGGCCGCCGGTATCATCGTTGCCACCCTGTGGCTGGCAGTGCGCGCGCATCGAAGGCCAGTGGTAAGCGGTTCGGAAGAGCTTCTGGGAGATACTGGCCGCGCCATGCAGGATTTCTCCATGGCGGGCGACGGTATGGTGCGCGTCCACAGTGAGATATGGAACGCCCACAGTGATACACCGATCCGTGCCGGCGAAGCAGTGAGCGTCATTCGGCGTGAAGGTTTGAAACTGTTCGTAAAACTTGTTGAAAAATCCAATCGAGAGGATACCTGAATGGCCATCGCAATCCTTGTCATCATCATCATTCTGGCAATCATCATCTTCAGCTCTCTCAAGGTGCTGAAGGAGTACCAGCGTGGTGTGGTTTTCACCCTTGGTCGTTTCGACCGGGTATGCGGCCCCGGTATCGTATTGATCTGGCCTATGATCCAGCAAATAACACGGGTGGATCTACGCGTCGTGGTGATGGAAGTGCCGCCCCAGGATGTGATCTCGCGCGATAACGTCTCTGTTAAAGTCAACGCGGTCATTTATGTCCGCATCATTGACCCGGAAAAGGCCATTATTCAGGTGGCAGATGTTTTCGAGGCCAGCAGTCAGTTGGCACAGACTACGTTGCGCTCCGTGCTCGGTCAACATGAACTGGATGACATGCTGGCAGCACGCGATAAATTGAACCTAGGCATTCAGAGCATTCTTGACAAACATACCGACGCCTGGGGCATGAAAGTGATCAACGTGGAGATCAAACAGGTGGATTTGGGCGAGAATATGGTGCGCGCCATCGCCAAGCAGGCGGAAGCGGAACGTCAGCGACGCGCCAAGGTCATCAACGCGGAAGGTGAATTGCAAGCTTCGCAGAAACTAATGGAAGCGGCCCAGACCCTGATGCAGCAACCTCAGGCCATCCAGTTACGCTATCTGCAAACCCTGGTGGAAATCGCCGGTGACAAGAGCAGCACCATCCTGTTTCCGCTGCCCATGGATCTGATCGAGCCGTTACTGAACAAACTCAAGGGCACCGCTAAAAATTGATCTTTATGCTTGCTGGAGGCGTTAAAAATCACCTCGTAATCCTCATGTACTAGCCGTATACACTCCGGTTGCTCGGTCATTTCTGCCTACCCAGAAATCAAAATCCCTCATTT
>JBOIAY010000085.1:0-3132 GCA_050739255.1 Gammaproteobacteria bacterium | reverse complement strand
GGATTGCACTAGTCCATCACCAAGTTTGCTCATTTGTGTCTCCTCGTTTTGTGCAATTTTGTTAGGTTCGCTTCGTAATGTTGCCGCGGCGTGAGCGACGCATGGATATCGTTCGTGATTTATGAATCAGCAAAGGTTATTTTCTGTGGGAGCGGTCGTCCCGGCCGCGATCATCGCGACGGAGACCGTCGCTCCCACAGGAATGGAATGAAATTTGGTTCAGGTCAGTGTGCTCTTGTTCCGTTAGTTCGCAGTTAGTTTATTTTAATCACCAGCGGCTCAATATGATTCTGCGCCAGTTTCGCGCGCATTGCGTTGAGTTGTGACAGGTTATTGATAGGGCCGATGCGCACCCGGTTCCAGGTGCTGCCGTTGTTTACTTTCACTTGCTGGATGCTTGATTCGACGCCCAGCAGTGCCAGATTCGCTTTGAGACGATCCGCTTCCGTGTAATTCTGGAACGACCCCACCTGCAGGAAATAGGTGCCCGGCTGGCTCACGGGTCCGGGCACGTCGCCAGAGCGTACTTCCTTGTCCTGGCTCGGGATCACCACCTGGAAGGACGGCAGCATTTTGTAGAAATCGAAATGCGGTTCCGCAGGTGTGGTGCTGGCGGCTGCCGCTTTGGAGTGCGATTTTACAGTGGTTTTTGCAGTTTCTGTCGCAGCGGGATTGATGCGATGTTCCACTTTTTTCCAGACTTGAGGTGCGCCTTTGATAATCACCACAGTCACGATGATGCCGATGACGAACCAGCCCCAGCCGGGCAGACCACCGCTGTTTTTGCGCGGTTTGTCCTTGGGTTTAGGTGAATGTTTGTAATCCTTAGCCATAAAAGCCGTCCTTTTGCTCCAGTACTGCGTTAAAAATGCCCTCGCAATGCTCATTGACCAGCAAGTCAACTCCGCTTGCTCGGCCATTTTTGCCTTGCCCTGAAGCAAAATTCCTGGCTTTTAGCATCACATAGACTCCGGCGCCGACACACCCAGCAGCGCAAGTCCGTTCTTCAACACCTGTTTCGCAGCGGCGATAAGCGTGAGGCGCGCGTCGCGCAAGGCCGCATCTTCCACGATGAAGGTATGGGCATCGTAGTAGGTGTGGAAATCGTTGGCCAGTTCCCGCAGATACTGAGCCATAAGATGCGGCTCCAGATTGCGCGCCGCGATGTCCACCATCTCGGGGAAACGCGACAGGTTCACCAGCAGTGCTTCCTCGTGACTCTGGGTGAGTTTCGTCAGATTTTTCTTACCGTTCTCCGCATCCCAGACATAGCCTTTCTCCGCCAACTGGCGAAACACGCTGGCGATGCGCGCGTGGGCGTACTGGATGTAGTACACCGGATTCTCGTTGGTCCGGGCGCGCGCCAGGTCAATGTCGAAGGTGAGCTGCGAATCGGATTTGCGCGCCACCAGGAAATAGCGCGTGGCGTCGCAGCCGACTTCGTCAATCAGGTCGCGCAGCGACACGTAGCTGCCTGCGCGCTTGGAGAGTTTCACTTCCTCGCCGCCGCGCATCACTGTCACCATTTGGTGCAGCGCGTATTCGGGCCAGCCTTTCGGAATGCCCATGTCCAGTGCCTGCAAGCCGGCGTGCATGCGCGCCAGCGAACCGTGGTGATCGGCGCCCAGCTCGGTGATGGCGCGCCGGTAACCGCGCTGCCATTTACTCAGGTGATAGGCCACGTCCGGCAGGAAATACGTGTAGCTGCCGTCGGACTTGCGCATGACGCGGTCCTTGTCGTCGCCGAAATCCGTGGTTTTGAGCCACAGCGCGCCGCCTTCCTCGTAGGTATGACCTTGGGCCACGAGCTGGCGCACGGTTTCCTCCACCTTGCCATCTGAATACAGCGAGGATTCCAGGTAATAAACATCGAACTCCACGCCGAAGGCGCGCAGGTCCAGATCCTGTTCATGCCGCAAATAGGCCACCGCGAAATGCCGGATGGCGTCCAGATCTTCCGGATCAGCCGCGCCGGTGACGCTTTTGCCGTCGGCCGTGGCGGTTTCTTTCGCAATGTAGGCGCGCGCCACGTCCTGGATGTATTCGCCGCGGTAGCCATCCTTGGGCCAACCGGGCTGATCGGGTTCGATGTGTTTGCAACGCGCATGTACCGACAGCGCCAGGTTGTCTATCTGCTGGCCGGCGTCGTTGTAATAGAACTCGCGCGTTACTTTCCAGCCGGTCGATTCCAGCAGCCGGCTCAGGCAATCACCGACGGCGGCGGCGCGCCCGTGACCCACGTGCAAGGGGCCGGTGGGATTGGCGGATACGAATTCCACCATGGCGCGCGCGCCTTTGCCTGACGTGTTGCGTCCGTAGGTGTCACCCGCCGCCAGGATTTGTTCAAGCTCGGCGTGGTACGTGGATGGCGTCAGGAAAAAATTGATGAAGCCCGGACCGGCAATTTCCACTTTGGTGACGAGTTCGGATTTCGGCAGGGCAGCGACAATCGCCTGTGCCAGATCGCGCGGCTTTTTACCAGCATGCTTCGCCAGCGTTAGAGCCATGTTGGTGGCGAAATCACCGTGAGCACGGTCACGGGCGCGTTCCAGCAACGGGCCGTTGGGCAGCGCCGTTTTCGGAAACAGATCGCCCGCCAACTGTTTGAGTGTCGCGTGCAACAGGCTTTCGAGCGACTGTTTCAAAAGATCATTCCTGGCGGCGGGGATAAAACAAGTGCTGAATTCTACCGTTTGTGCCGCATGGGTAGAAGCGCGCACTTTCTTGGTAGTTCAAACCAAAGTTGGATCGTTCCGTAATTTCTCAAGGCGACTTGTATTTATACTCATATTGATATAACATCTCCTCATGAAACCCATCACCTTCCTCGGCAATACTTTGAGGAACTTGCGGGAATTTCCGGAATCCGCCCAGCGTGAAGCAGGGTTTCAGTTAGACAAGATTCAGCGTGGCCTGACACCCGATGATTCCTAGCCCATGCCGATTATTGGAAGCGGCGTGTATGAGATTCGAGTTCGGGATTCGACAGCTGCTGATCGGGTGATTTATATCGCCAAGTTGGAAACCGCGGTTTTTGTGCTGCATGCGTTCAAGAAAAGGCCCAACGCACCGCGAAATCGGATATCGAGCTCGCCCAACAACGTTTGGATGAACTGCTTCGGAGGTGGTCAC
>JBOIAY010000084.1:0-2573 GCA_050739255.1 Gammaproteobacteria bacterium | reverse complement strand
GGCAAAGGCTCACCATGTCGAGATAGCGGGTCTCGAAAATACGCAGCGGCAAGGGGCCGCCGGGGTACAGAACCGTGTTCAGCGGGAAAAGTGGGATTCTTTCCAAGACCACTGATCCCGATTTCCGGTCAGGCAAAGGTAGCAGCTGTTCATTTTGGTGTCGTTATACCTTGCAGACGGTCAATCAGTTTTTCGTGAAATCCGTCGAAACCGCCGTTGCTCATGATCAATATATGATCGCCGCGCCGGACCTCGCCGGCCACACTGTCGGCAAGCTGTTCCAGATCGCCGCTGACACTGACACGCATGCTCAACAGTTGCATGGCGCTGGCCACATCCCAGGTCACATTCGGCGCCTGATACACAAACACGCGATCCGCTGCTTGCAGCGAAGCGCCCAGGGTGGCCTGATGCACTCCCAGCTTCATGCTGGCGGAGCGCGGTTCGAGCACGGCGATGATGCGTGCATTGCCAACATGCTTACGCAATCCCTGGAGCGTCGTGGCAATGGCGGTGGGATGATGGGCAAAATCGTCATACACCGTCACGCCGCCTATCCGGCCGCGCACTTCCAGACGCCGCTTTACGCCCTGGAAACGGACCAACGCCTCTGCCGCCTGCCGGGGCTCGACGCCGACGTGCTGCGCGGCGGCGATGGCGGCGAGTGCGTTCTGCACGTTGTGCAGCCCGAGCAGATCCCATTCCACCGCAGCCGCGGTCTTGCCGTGATACATGACATTGAACGTGCCGCCATCCCCGGAAATGTGCCTGGCTGTCCAATCCGCCCCCTCAAGTGCAAAGGTTTCCCGTGGTGTCCAGCAGCCTTTCTCAATAACCCTTTGCAGGTTATCGTCCGCGCCGTTGACCACGATCAGGCCATTGCCGGGAACCGTGCGCAGCAGATGATGGAACTGCGTCTCGATGCTGGCGAGGTCCGGAAAGATGTCGGCGTGGTCGTATTCGAGATTGTTGAGAACCAGCGTGTGCGGCCGGTAATGCAGGAATTTGGAACCCTTGTCGAAGAACGCCGTATCGTACTCGTCTGCTTCCACAATGAAGAATTTGCCGATGCCCCTGCGCGCGGTGAGGTTGAAATCCCGCGGCACGCCGCCGATGAGAAACCCGGGATGCAACCCCGCATATTCCAATATCCACGCCAGCATGCTGCTGGTGGTAGTCTTGCCGTGAGTACCGGCCACCGCCAGCACGTGTCGGCCTTTCAGAATGTTTTCCGACAGCCAACGCGGACCGGAATCGTACGCCAGTCCGTGCGCCAGCATGGCCTCCACCGCCGCGTTGCCGCGTGACAGCGCGTTGCCCACCAGCACACAGTCGGGCGCGGGATTCAGGTATTCGGGCAGATAGCCTTCATTCAACGTGATGCCCAATGCTTCAAGCTGTGTACTCATGGGCGGATACACATTGGCATCGGAGCCGCTGACATCATGGCCGGCGGCTTTTGCCAGCGCCGCGATGCCCCCCATAAATGTGCCGCAGATGCCGAGGATATGGATGCGCATGTCAGCCCTTGATGGGGAAAAATACCGCGAACAACACCAGATTCAGCAAAGTGTAGGTACCCGCGATGACAATGCCAATGGTCAATCCCGTATCGAGCGCATGCCGGCTTATATACCCCATGACGAGGATACTCCAGGCAAGAATACCGTAAAGCAGCACTCGGACCACATCAACGGCAGGTGAAGCCGGCAACAGGGTAGCCGCGAAACTCAGCGGCACGGCCGCCAGCATGATGATCGAGCCGGTGCCCAGCAGGGCAGACGCAGTCTGATTGAAGCGCGCCAATTTGCGCCAGATTCCCAGCACCAGGACGAAAAATACCAGTTGCAATGCCGTATCGCACAGCGTTTCTATGACGATATCCAGACCGCGCAACCCCTGGGCAACGAACAGGATCCCATCCGTCACGAGGTAGGCTACCAGCATGATGACAAACAGCGACCAGGAATGCGGGAATACCTGTGGCCCCTTCCTGAGCAGGCAAATCTCCCAGCAGGTGCGTACAATCGCTTTCATTCGATTTCAATTTCTCCGGATCGCCGCACATCATACCGTGCGGCACCGGTACGGCAAACAACAATATAAAGGTCTCTCATGGCTAAAGATTACTTGTGGATTGACACAGGCGATGCACTGAATGCCCTTTGCGCGCGGCTGCATGACGCCGCGTGGCTGGCGCTGGATACGGAGTTCATGCGCGAACGGACGTATTACCCGCAACTGTGTTTAGTGCAGATCGCCACGCCCGAAATGGTCGCCTGCGTGGATGTGCTGGCAATCCTGACCCTTGAACCCCTGTTCGGATTATTGCTGGATCCAAAAATCATTAAAGTATTGCACTCCGCGCGTCAGGATCTGGAGATGTTCTTCCATCTCAATGGCCGCGTGCCGGCACCGATCTTCGACACCCAACTGGCGGCCAGTTTCGCGGGTTTTCCGGATCAGGCGGGTTATGCCGTGGTGGTACAAGGGCTGCTGGGCGTGTCGCTGGAGAAAAGCCATACCCGGGCTGACTGGTCGCGCCGTCCGCTGCCGGGCGCGGTGCTGCAATA
>JBOIAY010000083.1:0-10801 GCA_050739255.1 Gammaproteobacteria bacterium | reverse complement strand
GGATGGACATTTCCAGAGTTAAACTGGGTTGCGGATGCACTATTTCTTCGGTTTTTTATTCCTGGTAATGCGCCGTTGGCGCCGCGCCACCATGGCTTGCTTGGGTGTGAGTTTCTTGCGCCGTTCCGAATACGGGTTCTTGCCGGTGCGGAATTCGATGCGCACCGGTGTGCCATACAGGTCGAAAGCTTTGCGGAACGTGCCTTCGAGATAGCGGCGGTAGGCGTCGGGCACAGCCTCGGTCTGGTTGCCGTGGATCACGATCACCGGCGGATTGCGGCCGCCCTGATGCGCATAGCGCAGACGGATGCGCCGGCCCCGCACCAGCGGCGGCTGGTGCTGCACCACCGCGGCTTCCAGCACCCGCGTCAGTTCCGGCGTGGCCATCTCGCGGTTCGCGGCCGCATGTGCACGGTCCACCGAGGCCATGACATCGCCGACGCCGGTGCCCTTCAGCGCCGAGATGAAATGCAGTTGTGCGAAATCCAGAAACGGCAGTTTGAGATCAATGAGACGGCGCACGTTGCTGCGCTGATCGTGTTCCAGGCCATCCCATTTGTTGACGCCAATCACCAGCGCTCGGCCGCGATCCAGAACCAGCCCCAGCAGTGACGCATCCTGATCCGCCACGCCCTCGCTCGCATCCAGCAGCACAATCACCACTTGGGCACGGTCAATGGCCTGCAAGGTCTTCACGATGCTGAATTTCTCGACCTTTTCTCTGACGCGCCCGCGGCGGCGCACGCCGGCGGTATCAATTAGCATGTAGGCCCGGCCATCGCGCTCGAAGGGCACGAAGATGCTGTCACGGGTGGTGCCGGGTTGATCGAACGTGATCAGCCGGTCTTCGCCAAGAAGATGATTGATGAGCGTGGATTTGCCAACGTTCGGCCGGCCTATGACAGCCACATGGGTGCGTTGATCATCTTCGGGTGACGCATCAGTATCAGGCGGCAGTGTATCGAGCACGGCTTCAATCAGCACTTCGATACCGCTGCCGTGGGCAGCGGCGATGGCCTGCGGCGCGCCCAGACCCAGCGCATGAAACTCGCCGGTCACCACATCGGCCGACATGCCTTCGGTCTTGTTGACCGCAATGTGCAATGGTTTGCCGACGCGCCGCAGTTGCTGCGCGATGGCCTGATCCGCCGTGGTCAAACCGGCGCGGCCATCCACCAAAAAAATGGCGGCGTCACATTCCTCAAACGCCTTGAATGTCTGCTTCGCCATCAGGCCCATGATGCCGTCGTCGCTGCCATCCAGTCCGCCGGTATCCACCACTACATACGGGCGCGGACCGAGTTTGCCGAAGCCGTATTGACGGTCGCGCGTCAAACCGGGTACGTCCGCTACCAGCGCGTCACGCGAGCGCGTCAGCAGGTTGAACAGCGTGGATTTGCCGACGTTGGGCCGGCCAACCAGGGCTATGACTGGCAACATAAACGGAATCCGTATCCGCGCAAGACTGGGGCGAACTTCGAACCTAGCGTAACACCAACAGACGCGCTGGTTATTGGTTGAGTGGCACGACCTTGTAGGCCGCAAGATCGCCGCTTGTAGTCAGCACCACCAGGATGCCGTTCACCACGATGGGTGGCGCCAAGATGGGGTCACTGCCGAGACTCACGCGCGCCACGATGCTGCCGTCGCGCTTGGACAGAAAATGCAGATAGCCATCCAGATCGCCTGCGACCACCGTGTTCATGTACGGCACCGGTACGGTCAGATCGCGGGCGCGCATGGCGGGTTGCGTCCAGGCCGGCACACCAGTGGCCTTGTCCAGCGCCCAGACAGCGCTGTGGGTATCGGTCGTGTACACGTGGCTGTCGTCCTCGCTCACCCCGGCATAGCTCGACATGTCGCGCGTCCAGAGAATCTGGCCGGTCTCGCGCGAAACCTCAGCAATGTGTCCCTGATAGGTCACGGCATACACATTGTCGTTATCTACCGCGAGTATGCCGTCCAGATCCGCCAGCCGCGACAACTCGTTGCTGCCGGACGGCGTGGAAATATTCGCGATCCAGCGCTGGCTGCCATCCGCCAAATTGAGCGCCAGCAATTGGCCGTTATCCAGACCTTGCAGCAACATGCCGCCCACGATGACCGGCGGACTGGCACCGCGCAGGGTGAGATTCGGCACATCGCGGGTAACACTCCAGAGTTTTTGCCCAGACGCCGGGGACAGCGCGGTAATAAGACCATCAGTAGCGTGTACGATCACTGCCGTCTGGTTCACAGCGGGGCTGGCGAGAATCGCACCATTGACGCTTGTCTGCCACAGCTTGCTGCCGTCGGCAGCGTTGAGCGCCAATACCTTGCCATCGGTGGCGCCCACCACCACGACACCGCCGCCCACACCAGGTCCTGCGGAAATGGAAAGTTTGGTGCTGACTTTCCAGCGCCGGCTGCCATCCTTCAGTGCAAACGCATAAATGTCGCCATTGTTGGAAGCAGTATAGATATTGGTGTCATCACTGGCTGCGGCGATTCCGAATCGCATGATGGCGTCGGAACTGCCTATGGAATCTTTCCACAGGCGTTCCACTTTCACTTTCGGCGTAAATTTCACCAATGGCGCCGGCGGTTCCACGTTGCTGCTGGCACAGGCGGCAACCAGCAATGCCAGCACCGCGACGGTAATTATTTTTTTCACGGTTTGCTGGCCCCTACTTTGCTGCGCGCAGCGGGCGCCTTGCTTACGTCAGCGGCTGTCGGCTGCCCCAGGCTGTCGAGCTTCATCTGCACCAGCGCCTTGTCGCCCATATCCGATGTCCAAGCATTCAATTCCTGCTGGTAGGCATCGCGTGCCTGGACGGTTTGTCCGAGTTTCAAGTAGGCATCGCCGCGGACATCGTCATACAGTGCCGCGAAACCGCCCGGTTGCACGCCGGACAATGCTGTCAGTGCCGCCCGCGGATCATCCACCGCGAGCTTGACCCGCGCCAGCCGCAGACGCGCCAACAGTTTGAGCCCATCGTCCTTGCTGTTCTGGATCACCCAATCCAGCATCTGCATGGCGTCGTCCGGTTTGCCGGTCCCCACGTCATACTGGGCCATGGCCAACGCCGCCTGGGCTGCATACGGCGTATCGCTGTAATTATTGACGAGCTCGTTGGCGACTTTCAGCGCCACCGGACCGTTATTGCTTGCCAGCATCGAACTCATCTGGTTGTACATAGCTGAGGCTGTCAGGCTGCGCGTCTGCACCCGATGCTGCCAGTAGCGCCAGCCGAAAATGATAATGAGCGCAATAATGATGCCGGCGAGGATGGATTTGTAATTGTCCAGCCACCATTTTTTCAGGCGTTCGGCCTGTTCTTTGTCGGAAAGGTATTCGTCCACACGTCACTCCAGAGTGATATAACTTAACAGCTTGTTGAAAAAGGCCTTAGAACCTATCTCAGAACGTCGCGGCCACTCTCGGGCATCCATGCTCTCCGCGGTATAAAGCGAAGGCAGAACACGGCGCGCGGTGGCGAGAAAGCGGAGTGTACACGTAAGTACATGAGCGATGTACAGGGATGTATAAGTGCCGCGAGAGGCAGGATGCCGGGAGCGGCCATTTCGAGCCGGCGCGCAACAAAATTATGCCAAGCGCAGTAGTTTTGAGATAGGCTCTACTTATTCCAGCCATGGTCTTAGCCGTGCGGCCACCGCATCCCACGCTACGACTACTTGTTCCGCAGTATTGCGCAGAGGCTTGAAACCTACCTGTTGCGTCCTGGCTTCATTCTCACCCAGCACCAGCGCCACGCGGGCGCCGCTTTTGTCGGCGCGTTTCAGTTGTTTGCCGAAATCTCCGCCACTGCAATCCATGATCAGGCGCAGTTGCGGCAGCGTTTCGCGCAGCCGTTCCGCCAGCAGCAAACCTGCGCGTTCGGCCTGTTCGCCGACTCGCACCAGATACGCATGCGGCGCAGTATCCGGCACAAGCACGCCTTCCTCCTCCATGAGCGCCACCAGCCGCTCCACACCCATGGCGAAACCGATGGCGGGCGTGGATTTGCCGCCCAACTGTTCCACCAAACCATCGTAACGGCCGCCGGAGCATACCGCATCCTGGGCGCCAAGTTTGGTCGTTACCCACTCGAACACCGTGCGCGAGTAATAATCCAGCCCACGCACTAACCGCGGGTTCACGGTATACGACACACCGGCATCTTCCAACAACGTCTTGAGTGCGGCGAAATGCGCACGCGATTCATCGTCCAAGTGATCAAGCAGACTGGGTGCCTGTTCCACCAACTTGCAGGTACCCGGATCCTTGCTGTCCAGCACCCGCAGCGGATTGGTATCAAGCCGACGGCGGCTGTCTTCATCGAGCTGTTGGTGGTGTGCGCGCAGGTATTCCAGCAACTTTTCGCGGTAGCGCGCGCGCGCTTCGGACGTGCCCAGGGAGTTGATCTGCAATTGTACCTGCGTGAGACCGAGGCGTTTCCACAGCCGCGCCAGCATCACGATCAGTTCGGCATCAATATCCGGCCCCTGCAGTCCATAGGCTTCCGCATCAATCTGGTAAAACTGGCGGTAACGGCCTTTCTGCGGGCGCTCGTGCCGAAACATTGGTCCGGCACTCCACAAGCGTTGCACCTGGTTGTACAGCAGGCCATTGCTCAGACCAGCGCGCACCATGCCGGCCGTGGCTTCCGGACGCAACGTCAGGCTGTCGCCGTTGCGGTCCTCGAATGTGTACATCTCCTTCTCGACAATGTCGGTGGCTGCGCCGATGGAGCGCGCGAACAGCTCAGTCTTTTCCAGCAGGGGCACACGGATTTCCCGGTAGCCGTACGATGCAAACACCGCGCGGGTCACCGCTTCCAGATACTGCCAGCGCGGCGTCTCGTCCGGCAATATGTCATTCATGCCCCGGATGGACGGAATCAGATTCGCCAAGTGATTCCCCCCTGAATATTCAGTAGCAGACTGGTGCTTCAACCGGCTTGACCATTGTTGCTGTCAGTCTCGCTCAATTTGAAACGCGCCGTATTGTCAGGCCGCGTGAACGGCGCCTGATTGAACGGCGCACCGTTCATTTCAATGCTCACACCCGGCGAATTACCCAGGAACACCTGCAAGGGTCCGGCGCCGGAAATATTCAGGCTATCTCCTGCCGGCGCCAGATCGTAATAAAGCCGCTTGCCGGCTGCGTCATATACCTCGATCCACGAGGCCTGATTTACCACGAATTTTACATGCATCAGTTGCGACGGCAGCACGCTGCCTGCCGGAACGGCCGCCGGTGTCTGCCCGGAAACCACTCGCGCCGCTACCCGCGGGGTAGTTTCCGTTTTCGGTGCGGACTGCACCGCTACCCCGGAAACTGGCACCGCTTTGTGTGCCATCGCCATTTCCGGCTTTGATGATGAAGGTGTTTTCTTTCTGACTTCGTTGCCGCTCACGGAGGAGCCAGGCTCAAGTGTCGCTGCCAGTGCCGGCGCGATTGCCGCAGGTTTCATCGCACTTGTGCTGTTGGCTTGTACAAGCTCACCCGCAGCTTGTCCAGTTGGGCGGTGCTCCCACCAAGTCACGGCCAGCACCACCAAGACCACGAACACCGCCCCTGAAAACACCGGCATGCCGACGCGGCGCGTGAAGGTACTGCCTCCAGGCTGCTGGGGAATGAGCGGCGGCGGCGCCAGCCTGCTAGTGGCGTGCTCATACTCGGCCAGCACCTCGTCCTCGGACAAGTCCAGCAGGCGGGCGTAATTGCGCAGATGTCCGCGCACAAAAATGGGAGCGCCCAGCGTACGGTAATCATCGCTCTCCAGCGCCAAGAGTATCTCATCGCCGAGGTGCAAATCCTGAGCCGCTTTGTGTATCGGCAAGTTGCGAGCCTCGCGCGCTGCGCGTAACGTCGCTCCGAGACGACCGCCGGTGCCGTTGCCTGCCTTGTCAGCCGCCGTTTCCTGCATTGTTATAGCTCTGATCCAACTGTTGCGTTTCAGATGAATTGGGAAACAGGAGGCGCAGTTTTTTTGCATAAGCTGCCGCACCCTGTTGGTTACCAAGTGCCGCTTCGATGCGCACGCCCAGCAATAGAACTTCCGGGCGCGGTTGTGGCGACACCGAGGTAAAACGCTGAATGTAAAACTGTGCGTCCTGATACTGCTTCTGGTCGTAACTCAGCTGCGCCATCTGATAAAGCGCGTCGGGGAAATTCGGATTGATGTCCAGCGCCCGGCGGAAATACTGAGCCGCGGCGGTTTTGTCAGGAATCTTGTTCGCACACACCCCGGCATTGTTATAGGCCGCCTCCGGGGTCGGATACAGGGGATTCTGGGCCGCCTCCAGAAAATATTTCTCGGATTCCTGAGGTTTGTCATGCTGGCACAGGAACACGGCATAGTTGTTCTGTATCTGGGGATTATTTGGCGCCTTGCGCAAGGCTGTGCGGAAATTATCGTCGGCCCTTTCGACATCCCCCGTGCTGTTATAGAGCAACCCGATCGCCATATAAGCATTCGCATTGTCCGCGTCCTGCTGCAGTGCCAATTGCAGTTTCTGCATGGCCAGATCACGCCGCCCCTGCTGCATGTAAGCGATGCCAAGTTGGACGTTATATTCGGATGCCTGTTTCAACGAAACCTTGCCGCCTGGTGTCGAGGATGTGCTGACACAGGCCCCAAGTATCAGCGCCGCCGCAGCGCCGGCCAATAAACCCAGAACTGGTTTCTTCATGCTCGCGCCTCCATCCGGTTGCGTTGCCGCTGTCCACGGCGGATCCGGTCCTGCACCTTGCCCGCCAACTGGCCACAAGCGGCGTCAATATCACCACCGCGTGTACGGCGAGTAATAGTGACGATACCTCTTCGCCACAGATATTCGGCAAAGCGGTCAATCACGTCCTGCGGGGAACGCCGGTATCCGGTTCCGGGGAACGGGTTGAAAGGTATCAAATTCACCTTGCAGGGAATATCCTGCACCAATTCCGCCAATTCCCGCGCCAGTTTCATACTGTCATTGATGCCTTCCAGCATCACATATTCAAAGGTGACATGCACATGGCTGTGATCCTGGTTTGCCACATAATGCCGGCAGGCATCCATCAATTCGGCGATGGGATGTACTTTATTGACCGGTACCAGCACGTCACGCAGCGCGTCATTGGGCGCATGCAGCGACACCGCCAGCGCCACGTCGCATTCTTGGGCAAGCTTGTTGAGATTCGGGACCAGTCCGGAGGTGCTCACGGTGACACGGCGCTTGGACAGGCCGTAACCGAAATCATCCAAAAAGATGTGCAGCGCCGGCAGCACATTTTTGTAATTTGCCAGCGGCTCGCCCATGCCCATGAACACGATATTGGTAATGGCGCGTTCCACCGAGTGGATCGCACCTAGGCGCTGGTTGGCGACCCATACCTGCGCCACGATCTCGGCGGTGCTGAGGTTGCGGTTGAAGCCCTGTTTGCCAGTAGCGCAAAAACTGCAATCCATGGCGCAACCCACCTGTGAAGAAATGCACAGTGTTCCGCGTTCCTGGTCGGGGATGAACACCGTCTCGATGCCATTGGCCGCATCCATGTGCAGAAGCCATTTGCGCGTACCGTCGTCCGAAAGTTGCTCGCTGATGACTTCCGGCACGCGCACTTCGGCGCATTCCTTGAGTTTGGCGCGCAGGGATTTGCCGAGATCGGTCATGGTGTCGAAATTCACGATGCTGCGGTGGTAAATCCATTGCATCACTTGACGCGCACGGAAAGGTTGCTCACATAGGTCGGCGAAAAACGTTTCCAGGGCCGGACGGTCCAGCCCAAGCAGGTTCATTTTTTGCGTGGCGTCAGTCATATATAAAATCGCTTTATCGCGTCCGGGGACACAGGTCCAGATCGGCGAAAAAGAATCCGATCTCCTGCCTCGCGGTTTCCGCCGCATCCGAGCCGTGCACCACGTTTTCATCCACGGTCTTGGCGAAATCGGCGCGAATGGTGCCGGGTTTGGCGTCCTTGGGATTGGTGGCGCCCATCACCTCGCGATTACGGGCGACGGCGTTGTCGCCCTCAAGCACCTGCACCATCACCGGCCCGGAGATCATGAACTCCACCAGCGGTTTGAAAAACGGACGCTCGCGGTGCACGGCGTAGAATGCCTCCGCCTGGGGCCGGTTGAGGTGCAGCATGCGCGCCGCGACAATCCTGAGTCCCGCCTTCTCGAAACGCGCATAGACTTCGCCGATGATATTTTTTGCCACGCCGTCAGGTTTGACGATGGACAGGGTGCGTTCAATAGCCACGAAAACGACTCCGGATACGTGTGGTTGAGCGGGAATGCGGTGCCCCGCAGGATGGGCTTCCCGCGGTCTTCAGGGCCGCGGGTTTCCAGTTGGTTCAAGGAGTTAAGTGTACCGGCAGCCAGCCAAGTGTGGCAATGAAAAATGAGGCGTTTCACGGCCTGTTTCGCCTATTCCTGCAGGAATTCTACAGGTTCTATCCCGGCCTGTTTCAGGATGGCCCGCAAAGTACCTTCCGGCATGTCGCCAGAGTGATTTGGTACGGTGGTATAGCGACGGGATTCGGGGTTGTACCAGATTTCATGACTCCCAGCCGCCTGCCGGTCAAATTGGAAGCCGAACCGTTTCAACCGGATGACAATTTCCCGGTATTTGAACCCCGCAAGACGTCCCACTACCCACCTATGACCAAGGGATAATCCATTACATCCTGGACCGGTGTCAGCGGCGGCTGGGGATTCCGATCGCGTCGGGCTTCCAACAGCTTGCGCGCCACATCCCGCGCAATTTCCAGCGTCTCGGTCAGAGTACGTCCCTGAGCCACCAAACCCGGCATGTCCTCTGCGGTCGCGAGGTACAACCCTTCGGGGAGCTTTTCGATATGCAAATTGATGATATTTTCCATGTCGCGCTTCCTCAGACGTTGAAACTCTCGCCACAACCGCACTCATCCTTCACGTTTGGATTACGAAACTGGAAGGATTCGTTCAACCCCTGGCGCACGAAATCCACCTGCGTGCCGTCCAGGAACGCCAGATTGTCGCGGCTCACCAACACCTTGACGCCGTGCTGCTCGAAAACGACGTCCTCGGGCCGGGCTTCGTCCGCATAATCCACCACATAGGCAAAACCGGAGCAGCCGGTTTTCTTCACGCCCAAGCGCAAACCCAGGCCACCGCCACGTTTTTCCAGGAAACTGCTGACCCGCCGGGCGGCGGAATCTGTCAATGTAATCGCCATGATTTATGCCTGCTTAGCCTCGAACCCGGCCACCGTGAGCGGCCGCTGCTGTGTATTGTACTCCGCCACCGCGGCCCGGATGGCGTCTTCCACCATGATGGCTGCGGCGCGCTTTTCCGCCGGCAGTCCATACTGCTCCGCCAGCAGCACCGCGCTGAAAGTTGCGGCATCATCAAGGGACAGTCCCTTGAGTGCTTCACTCGCCAGCGAACATAAAGCGATGGTCGCGGGACAGCCATATACCCGGTAACGGCAGTCCGCTATCTTGCCATCGGCGCCTACCTGCAACTGAAATTCCACTTCGCGTCCGAGCCGGCGCGCACCGGCATGGCCTTTGAATACCCGAGCCGCACTCACCGGAAACGCACCCGCGTTGTGTGGCGCAAGAAAATGCGTCCAGACGGTAGCGCTGTATTCGCCAATGTCATCCGTGATGACATTCATACCGTCGGTGCCAGTTCTCGCAGCCGGTGATATTCCTCGCTCACGACGCGCGCTGCGGCTGTCACTTCCTCTTCAGTGGTGAACCGACCGACACTGAAACGGATGCTGCTGCCAGCCAATTGATCGTCACGCCCGAGTGCGCGCAATACGAACGAAGGCTGCTTGTCCGCCGAAGTGCAGGCCGAACCGCTGGACACGGCCAGTCCGCCGCAGGCAAATAGCAGGCTCTCGCCTTCGATGTCTGGAAATCCCACATTGAGTATTCCGCAAACCCGCTGGGTCGGATGACCATTCAGCACCGCTTGAGGAACTGCGGCATGCAAAGCCTTCCATAATTGCTGGCGCAATGCGCTTGAATGCGTAACGTCCTTCTCCAGCTCCTCTTTGGCGATGCGATAAGCCTCACCCATGCCGACGATCTGGTGCGTCGCCAGCGTGCCCGAACGCAGGCCGTGCTCATGACCGCCGCCGTGGATCAGCGGATCGAGATTCACGCGCGGATCGCGACGCACATACAGTACCCCGATGCCCTTGGGTCCGTAGAGTTTGTGGCCGGAGAAAGACATGAGGTCCACCGGTATGCTTTTTAGATCAATCGGCAGCTTGCCGGCGCTCTGCGCGGCATCCACGTGGAAAAACACGCCACGTGTGCGCGTGATCCGGCTGATGGCAGCGATGTCATTGGCCGTGCCGATCTCGTTATTCACATGCATGATGGACGCCAGCACCGTGTCGGGGCGCAACGCCTGCTCAACCATCTGTGGCTGAATCAGCCCGTCACTGTCCGGTTTTAGCCAGGTGACTTCAAAACCTTCGCGCTCCAATTGTTTAGAGGTGTCCAGCACGGCTTTGTGTTCAATGCGCGAAGTCACTAGATGCCGCCCCTTGTCTTTATTGAAGTGCATCACGCCCTTGATCGCCAGGTTGTCGGATTCAGTGGCGCCGGAGGTGAAAACAATTTCGCCGGGTTCAGCGTTCACCAACGCCGCGACCTGCGCACGTGCCTGCTCCACCGCGCCGCGCGCCTTGCGGCCAGGGGCGTGCGCCGAAGCGGGATTGGCAAACATCCCGTCGCAGGTCAGGCAAACGGCCATCTTCTCTGCGACGCGCGGGTCCACTGGCGTGGTGGCAGCGTAATCCAGATAAATGATTTTATCTTTCATGATTT
>JBOIAY010000082.1:0-6100 GCA_050739255.1 Gammaproteobacteria bacterium | reverse complement strand
ATTCTCGATCACATGATAGTTTGTGATTATCTCGCCGTCCGGGGAAATGATGAATCCCGAACCCAGGACCTCGGTAGGTGGAACGTCGGTGTTATTACCGCCATCGTCGGTGTCGTTACCGCTGTCCTCGCTGCCGTTTTGGGGCGGCGTAGTATCGAAGTAGCGCCGGTACCAGTCCGAGCTGGAATTATCCTCATTCTGACTCGCAGCATCGTTGTCTTGAGTGAGGCCGACAGGGCGCTGGGTGCTGCTGACATTGACCACTGTCGGTGAAACTTTGGCCACCACTGCGGTAAAATCCGGCAAACCAGAGGCAAACGCTCCGCCCGCCGGAGCCATCGCCCCAGTCAGAAACGGAACAAGCCAGAAAATCCGCTGCACCGGCAGCATTGTGGTGCAAGCTCTTTGGGGCCGCAAGCGGCGTGACTCAGTGTTGAGGCTGTGTCAGTAACTGCATGGATTGAGCGATCAGCTGCACGGTGGCAGGAGGCACCTCACCCACCACGGTGATGTGGTGGGTGCCCACCTGGCGGCCGAAAGCATTCACCGCGCCCATCTGCGAGGGGCCGATCAAAGTTTCACGGTCCGGTGCACTGGTTTCCGCAAATACCGAAACCGAAGCCAATCCGTCGCTGAATACCAAATGCCGTACCGGCTGTGGCGCACCCGCCACCCTCTGCACGTCGCTCAGGGACAGTATGAAACCAGGTGGCAATCGCGCGGCCTTCCAGCTGGCGTGCATCTCATCCGGCTCCAGCTTCTCGCTGCCGCCCTGGATGTTCCAGACGTATCCGGGCCGGATTTCAGTGGTCCGGAGGGCGGAATCCGGAATACTTTTGGGGTAGAGCAGGGAGGTGAACATGACGCGTTCCACCGTGCGGCCGTCACGAGTGACGAGATCAGAGCGCAGTAGCATGCCGGTGCGTGCATCCAGCCACAGCTTGTAACCGTAACGATACTGGTCCCGCGGCTCGATGCTGATCACCCTGGAACGGTAACCGGCGACGCGATCCTCACCCAGATCCCGGAAACTGTAATAAGCCGTGAGTTTCGCCGCATGCACGCTGGCCGGCAGTGCGCCGGGAAAATGCGCGGCGGCGTAGCGGCGTTCCACCAGCACCATGTGGCTCGCGGGCAAGACACATTTGACGTTCTTGTGGTCGCGAACCACTTCGCGCGGTGGCCCCGTGAGCGACACCAGCCGTTCAATGCCGCCTTCGGCATCGGCGCGATGCGTGACCTGCATAGTTTCCAGATGTTCGCCGTGAACATAGATGAACGTACCCTCGTAGTTGAGAGTGCGCAGCGCCACATTCATGCGGTTCAGCCAAGCTTCGGGACTTTTGTTATGAGCGGTGTTGCCTGCGAACGCCGCCGGCACTAGCAACACTGCCAGTAATGGCAGCGGTGCGTAGCGGATGACGGAGTTCATTGTTTGTGACGCGGAACCGCCTGCTGCCCGGCCGACGTCGGAGCGTGCCTTGGCGCGCGCGTGGCGTACGTGGCGATGTAAAAATACGGCAGCATGTCCTGCTGGCTGAGCACGGCACTGATTTCATTGTGATTGATGATGTAATTGTTGAGTTCCGCTTGCACCTCCGGCGAATTGCCGTTCCAGTCGGCATTGTTCACCATGCCGTAGGCCACCGGCCTAGTCTGGAGCGGTAGCGCTTGCGGCACAATCTCTGAAGGCGCTGAGGCTGATTGCATGCGCGCGCCGTCATGACGCAGGCCAATGAGCGCTACCACCGCAACACTCGCCGCCACTGCCACGCCTGCAGCGATCCTGCCGAAATATCCGCCGAGGCTGCGGCGCTTTTCTTCTCCCGGTTCCTCGTCAAGCGCCGCCATGATGCGGTCCGCGAAACCGCGCGTGTCCACATGTGGCAGTGCCTTGCGCATGGCTTCGCCGATCAGGTGATAGCGTTCCCAACAAATAGACAAGTACTTTTCGGCAGCAAAGCGGCGCGTCAGCAACTCGTGCTCGCCCGCTGGCAGCTCATCGTCGGCCAGTGCCGAAACCTGTTCGCGCAATTTTTCCATCATGACACTTCTACTACTCCGTCAATCCAACAAGGGCCGCAATCGGCTGTCAATCGCCTCGCGCGCCCGGAAGATGCGCGAGCGCACCGTGCCCACGGGGCAGGACATGGTCTGGGCGATCTCCTCATAACTCATGCCCTCGATCTCGCGCAAAACAATCGCGGTGCGCAGATCCTCCGGCAGGTCTCCAATGGCCGCTTCCACGGTGCGCTGGATTTCCTCCGTGAGCAGCAGTCGTTCGGGCGTATCCAAGTCCCGGAGTCGTGCCTGCATCTCGTACTGGTTCGGATCCTGCAGGTCCACGCTGTGATCGAGCGGCCGGCGGCCTTCGGACACCAGATAATTTTTCGCAGTGTTGATGGCGATCCGGTACAGCCAGGTATAAAACGCGCTGTCGCCGCGAAATCCCGGAATCGCCCGGTAGGCCTTGATGAAGGCCTCCTGCGCCACATCCAGCGCCTCGCTGCTGTCATGCACGTAGCGAGTAACCAGCTTGATGATCTTGTGCTGGTACTTGCGCACCAGCACGTCGAACGCCGCCTTGTCACCACGCTGCACGCGTGTGACCAGCATCTGGTCGGAATCGGCCTTGGCCGGATGAACCTCGAAAACCGGCTTGGGGCTATGCATGCGCTTGGCTCATAGACAAATGCGGGGGCAGATAGTTCGCCAATAGGGCCTGGTGCGGGTATATTTCGCGTCCCCCGGGTCTCGGCGCCCCGGGATGGCCATTCTACCGCCTCGGGAGGCCACGGCGGATCATGCAGCAAACCGCGAGCTATGACGTCCTTATTCTCGGCAGCGGCGCCGCCGGCCTGAGCGTGGCCTTGCGCCTGCCGACGACCTGCCGTGTCGCCTTGGCATCCAAGGGATCCTTGTCCGAAGGCAGTACCCTGTATGCACAGGGGGGTATTTCCGCCGTCCTGGACAAGGCCGATTCTCTACAGTCGCATATAGAAGACACGCTCAACGCAGGTGCCGGCCTGTGTGATCCGGGCAGCGTGCGCTACGTGGTAGAACAGGGCCCGGACTGCATCGGCTGGCTTATCCGCCAAGGCGTGAAGTTCACCCGCGACCACGAATCCAATAGCCCCGGCTCCTACCATCTGACGCGCGAGGGTGGTCATAGCCATCGGAGGATAGTGCACGCGGATGACGCCACCGGCCGCGAGATCGAAACCACGCTGGAGAGGCTGGTACGCGCGCGGTCGAACATCACGCTGCTGGAAAACCACATCGCCGTGGACCTTATCACCGCGGCCAAGCTCGGCCTGCCGGACTCACGCTGCTATGGGGCGTATCTGCTGGACCAGCGCGGTCAGCACGTGCACACAGTAGGCGCGCGTCACGTGGTGCTCGCCACCGGCGGCGCCAACAAAGTGTATCTCTACACCACCAATCCGGACAGCTCCAGCGGCGACGGCATCGCCATGGCCTGGCGTGCGGGCTGCCGCGTCGCCAACATGGAGTTCATGCAGTTTCATCCCACCTGTCTGTTCCACCCCGCCGCCAAATCTTTTCTCATCAGTGAAGCAGTGCGCGGCGAAGGCGGGAAATTGTTGTTGCCGGATGGCACTGAATTCATGAATAAATTCGATCCGCGCGGCGAGCTGGCGCCGCGCGACATCGTGGCGCGCGCCATTGACCATGAAATGAAGCGCCTGGGCTCGGATCATTTGCTGCTGGACATCAGCCACAAACCCAAAGAATTCATCCAGGAACATTTCCCGACCATTTATGCGCGCTGCCTGGAGTACGGCTACGACATGGCAAAAAGTCCGATTCCTGTGGTGCCGGCGGCACATTACACCTGTGGCGGCGTGCTCACGGATTTGCATGGCCGCACAGATTTGCCAGCCCTGTACGCCATCGGTGAAACCGCCTACACCGGTCTGCACGGCGCCAACCGTATGGCCAGCAATTCATTGCTGGAGTGCATCGTCTTCGGAAGCGCCGCGGCCGCGGATATCGTTATGAACCCGAACGATGCGAAACCACCGCGCACCCTGTTGAAATGGGATGAGAGCCGGGTCACGGATTCCGATGAGGAAGTCGTGGTTTCGCACAACTGGAGCGAGTTGCGCCATTTCATGTGGGATTATGTCGGCATCGTGCGCACCGACAAACGTTTGAAACGCGCACTAAGCCGGACGGAATTGTTGCTGCACGAAATCGAGGAATACTATGGAAACTTTCGCATTGCCAGTGACCTGATCGAGCTGCGCAACCTGGCGCAAGTGGCAAAACTCATCATCCAGTCCGCCATGTCGCGCAAGGAAAGCCGCGGTCTGCATTACACCCTGGATTATCCCGAACCTGACAATCAGCACGCGCCACGCAATACCGTGCTGGTGCCACCCAATTTTGACGGCAATCAGCAAGCAGCGAACTGGAATAATTGAATCGCGGCTGAAGCTGCTGCTATGCCTGACACTGGAATCTATCTCAAAACGTCGCGAGCGCAGGCAGAACGGCACGTCGCATGCGACGTGCCGTGGCGGCGAGACCCGATGTTTCGTCGGGCGGAGTGTACGTGGCGGTACATGAGGGCTCGCCGTATACGGTGAACGTGCAAACGGGATGATCGCCATGGACCACAAGCGGAGCATGGAAGGGAAGCGATGTGGTTGAGGCGACACGCAACAAAGTTATGTCCAGCGCAGCAGTTTTGAGATAGGTTCTAGCGTTTCGGCGTTCCGTATCTCAACATCACCCGCAGGCGCCGCAGATTATGCGCGCTGCAACTGTCGCGCGCCAGCATCACCGAGCGACGCTTGCGCTGCGGCGTGCGGAAATGGGCTATCACGATCCAGTTTCCCAGATGGGCTTCTGGAAGGATTTCCACTGCACAGGTTACCTTGTTGTAATCCGTGATACGCCAGCCTTCCTCCGGCGACCACTGCAAACGTTTTGGCGTGCGCCTCCAGAAAATCACAATGTTCCACATGAGGCTGCCGAGGACAGCCAGCAGGATCACTAAACGGCTCAACAGGGACAGCGGCAGTTGTGCACAAACAGCCGCGGCAGTGATGTGGATGGCAAATAACAGAGTCGCGACGAGACGCGACGGACGAATATTAATTTCGAGAGGTTCGCCGTAGGGATTCGATGACACGGCGCTGCTCCTCGGTACTTGGGAGTTCACGGGCCATGACATAGCCCAGCAAAACGGGATCGGGCAGGTCCAAAAGCGAAGCAAATGCCTGTTGTTCCTCAATCGAGGCGGCTGCGAAGCGGCCTTCCAGATAGCCCTCCAACACCAAATCCAGCTCTTTCATGCCACGGCGGCATTGCCAGCGCAAGCGCGTATTTTCACTCACAGTCACCGACCCGTCCCTGGCTTGCTGACCAGCCTGGCCATCCGTGTCCGGGTGCTCGCCGATGTATTCGTCCACTGAATGAATTTCTTGTCCCTGCTCGCCCTCACGCCTCGCACCTCACTCCTCACTTCTTCAGTATTCCCGCTCCACCATCTTCTTCTTGATCTCCGCAATCGCCTTGGCAGGATTGAGACCCTTGGGGCAGGTGCGGGTGCAATTCATGATGGTGTGGCAGCGGTACAGCTTGAAGGGATCCTGTAAATCGTCCAGGCGCTCGCCCGTGGCTTCGTCACGGCTATCCGCAATCCAGCGATAGGCTTGCAGCAGGATCGCCGGTCCGAGATACCGATCCGGATTCCACCAGTAACTTGGACAACTGGTGGTGCAACAGGCGCACAGGATGCATTCGTACAGTCCATCCAGTTTCGCGCGGTCTTCCTTGGATTGCAGCCGTTCCCGGTCCGGCGGCGCGGACTGGGTGCGGATCCACGGTTTGATGGATGCATACTGGGCATAGAAATGGGTGAGATCCGGCACCAGATCCTTGACCACCGGCATGGATGGCAAGGGATAGATTTTCACATCACCTTTGCAATCCTTGATGTCATGGGTACAAGCAAGCGTATTGGTACCGTCAATGTTCATGGCGCAGGAACCGCAGATGCCTTCACGGCAGGAACGCCGCAGGGTCAAGGTCGCATCCATCTCGTTTTTGATTTTCAACAATGCGTCCAGCA
>JBOIAY010000081.1:0-7783 GCA_050739255.1 Gammaproteobacteria bacterium | reverse complement strand
GATACCGCGAGTTCCATCCAGCCGCCGGATCAGGTAATCAAGCAGACAGCCACGCAGATGTTCGCGGCCGTTGCCAACAAGCGTGATGAACTGAAACAGCACCCGCAAGACCTTTATGCCATCATCGGCAAGATTTTGCTACCACATTTTGATTTCGATTATGCCTCGCGGCTAGTGTTGGGTCCGTACTGGCGCTCGGCCACGCCGGAGCAGCGCAAGGCCTTCGAGGATGCTTTTTACAAATTCCTGGTGCGCAGCTATTCAGACGGGTTGCTGAACGGCAATTATTCCGAACGCAACCTACAGGTGGAGCCATGGCGCCACGGGAGCAACGACAATTACGCCACGATTCGCACCAAGGTATTGCGAGCGAATGCGCCGCCGGTGCAGGTGGACTACATCATGAAGCGCACCAAGGACGGCTGGAAGGCTTTTGACGTAAGTATTGAGGGGATCTCCTACGTCATGAATTACCGCAACCAGTTCGGACCCGAGATCCAGCAAAAAGGCATAGATGAACTCATCAAACGTTTGAATGCCGACGCAGGCAAGGGACCGGCGCCGCAAACAAAGGGCAGCGGCTTCTGATGGCGGACAAAGTGGTGTTCGAGGACATCGGCGCCGGGCGCTTCCGCGTGGACGGCCGTCTCGATTTTGAGTCTGTAGCAGGGGCTTTGGCAACCAGTCAACGCCTGTTTGCGGAATACCAGGCCATCCAACTGGATTTGTCCGGCGTGACCGCTACCGACAGCGCCGGTTTGGCGTTGCTGATCGAATGGATCAGCCGCGCGCAACGTAGCAAGTGTAAACTCAGTTTTCTGCACGTACCCGCGCAGGTCATGGCCATCGCGCGTATCAGCGACGTGGACAAGCTGCTGCCATTGGCGTCATGACCTATTCAAGCAAAGAGGACCAAACAGCGGTGGGCATTTACCCGCCGTTTTTGTTTTCCGGCGGTGGTGTTTTGGTTGCTGGTTGTATGGAGGCAGCAACCGGAGCGGGTGTCGCGTGCGTGCTGGCCGTAGATGGCGAGCTTGCACTCATCGCGGCGGGTGCGGCCGTGGTGCCGGCGGCAGGCGCGCTGCTGTCATCGGAGCCATCCGGCGGTTCATCCGGATACTCCGGATATTGCATGGGCGGATTGCCGTAATAGATTTCATAGCGGCGGTGCTGGATGTAGGCATCGCGCATGAATGTATAGGGATCGAAGGCCTGATCCAGGGTGCTGTCCAGGTCCAGCAATCCGGCGCGCGTATCCACGGCATTCACGAGCGTGCCCGCATTGCGGTAACGTACCTGCATGTTGTTCTTGATGGGATTCGCGTAATAATCCGGATAAATGGCAGCGGCGTCGCGCACGGTGCTCGGACCCAGGAAGGGGATGACCAGATACGGGCCTGAGGGAACATGCCAATGGGCCAGGGTCTCCCCCAGGTCCGCGTCGTGGTCCGGCAAACTCAGGTGCCTGGCCACATCAAACCAGCCAAGCAGTCCGACGGTGCTGTTGACCAGAAAGCGCGTGGTGTCCTTGAGAGTGGAGCGAAACTGGCCCTGCAGCAGGTCGTTGACGATCGTGACCGGCTCGCCGAGGTTATTGAGAAAGTTGTGGATGCCATGACGTGCCTGTACCGGCACCGCACGCACGTACGTTTTGGCCACCGGCCGGGCCACGGCCTTGTCGAGCTTGTCGTTGAAGGCGAAGGTGACGCGGTTCAATTTTTCCCACGGATCTTTGGTCTGCGTGACGTAATCGGGCGGCGTTGTGGCGCAGCCACCGAGCAGCACTAGACCTGCGAGGCATACAAGAGGCAACTGTCGCCAAAAGCGGCGGCTGTGTTGTCGGGGCATTGAAACTCCACAAAGCTGTGGGCTTGCGTATGCTAACAGGTGGAAATCAGAAGACCAGCCCTCAATAGCCGGGGTTGTTCCTGGGCGTCAGGGATTGACGGTTGGCCTGTGCCCAGGCCTTCAGGCGGTCCAAGCGCGCCTGGTAGCGCTGTTTCTGCATGCTGTCTATGCCCGGTGTGGCGAGTGCGATCCGCAGTTGGTCGGCCGCCACCGCTGGCAGTCCAGTGTTGTAATAATACTCGGACATGTAGTAATGGGATTCAGCACTGTTGCCGGCCTTGTCATAGGCTTTGGCCAGCATCCTCAGTACTTCCGGATCCCGGTTGGTCTGCACCGACAAGGGAATGAGCAGGCTGATGGCGTTTTGCGGCTGGTTGGCCTCGATGAGATCGCGCGCATAACTCAGAATCAGCGGCTTGCTGTCAGGAAACAGTTGCATTGCCTTCTGATAGCTTGCCTTGGCGGTGTTGATTTCGCCCGCCGCCATCAGTGCATCCGCCAGCCCGATGCGGAAGGCCACGACATCATCGTACTTGTCGCACAACTGTTGCATGATTTTTATGGCATCCGCATTCCGGCCTTGCTTCACGTAGGTAAGCGCGATGCCATAGCTCACTGCATCGTGGTCCCAGCCTTTGGTCGAATCCAGTTCTCCCTTGAAGAATTGCAGGGTCTTGTCGAGATTGTCGCTTTCCAGCACCCGCACGCGCGCTTTCATGATGGCGTAACTGCGGCTATTGGGCCGTGGCGGCACATGCATGCTGAGCGCGCGTTCTTCCAGATATGCCATGCGTGTCGAGTCCAGCGGGTGGTCCAGCAGGAATTCCGGAATGCGGTCATAGCCGTTGAGGGCGGAATTGCGCTGCATCTTCTGGAAAAATTCGATCATGCCCTGGGGCGGGAACCCCGCGCGCGCGAGTGTCTGGATGCCCACGCGATCGGCTTCCTCTTCCTGTGAGCGCGTGAAGGTGATCTGATGCTGGATGATGGAGCCCTGTGCGGTCGCGAGAGTACCAATTGCCACATCGGGGTCACCAGTGGTGGCCGCCACCAGGATGGCGCCCAGCATGGTAGCGATGTTCAGCGGGCTACGGTCCTTTTGATCTTCCAGTCCGCGCGCGATATGGCGCTGGGTCACGTGACTGGTCTCGTGCGCCATGACGCCCGCCAGTTCATCCTCGTTGTCGCTGGCAAGGATCATGCCGAAATTGACGCCGATGAAGCCACCGGGCAGGGTCACGGCATTGATTTCCGGATCGTTTATCACGAAATACTCGAAGTTCAGGGTCGGATCGCCGCTGTGCGAGGAAAGATCGTGACCGAGGTTGTCTATGTATTCATGCACCAGCGGATCATCCAGGATCGCACCCTCACTGCGTGCTTCGTTCATGATCTGCACGCCAATCTGATATTCCTGCTCGGGGGAGAGGACGCTGGCGCCGGCCAGGCCGATTTGCGGCAAGTTGAAGTCGCTGCGGGATTGGGTCATGTAGCTGGCGGCGGGGTCGTTGTATGCGTAGTTGCGCGCAGGCAGCGGCGGATCAGCACCGGTGTTGTCGGAATTCGCAAACGCGGAGCCAGAGCCCAGCACCAACAAGCCGGCGAGGCTCAAATGAAACAGTGTCTTGAAAAATCTGCTTGGCATGTAGCGACCTGAAGGTCCATCAGTCCGTATGTCCTGGGCATACACAACCTTTCAGTACCATTATGGCACGGTGGTTGACCGCCGGCGGAGCCTTGAAAAAGTGGTAATTTTGACCGCGCCAGCCGGTTTTTGTGCCGGGTACGGATAAAAAAGCCCCCGCAAGCGGGGGCTTTAGAGTCTGGGCATTTCCGGCTCAGAAACGATAGATGTATTGAATACCGAGAATGTCCGCATCGGCCTTGAACTGGCCGCTGATGTAGTCGCCGCTGCTTGCGTCCAACTGGCTATAAGGGATCTGGCTGTTAAGGAACAGGTGCGCGTAGCCGATGTCCCACTGACTGTGCGCGGAGACATGCCAACTGGCGCCGAACGCAATCCACTTGCGGGTGGCATCCGGCAGCCGTGCGGTGCGGCTGGCGTTGACTGAATTGTTGCAGGTCGCAAAATTCGGCGGGCTGACGGTATTGCACGGTGCACCCGGGTTGGGCACCGGCGACTTGTCCAGCGCCACACCGCCGCGGAAGGTCCACCGGTCGTTGAACTTGTAATTTGCGCCAACCGCGAAGCGGTTCGAGTTGGCCAGTCCTTCCTGCACAGTCACCGGCGGCTGCTTGGGATTGGCAAAGTTGATGGTCAGATTCTGGAAACTGCTCCAGCCGGTGTAACTCCAGTCCGCCATCAAGGACCACTGGTCGGTGAGCTGCTGGTACAGACTCAGGGACACGATCTGCGGCGTGGTGAATTGCGCGCTGATCCCCTGGTTCTGGAACAGGCCGTTGCTGGTGAAGATCGCCGGTGCATTGGTGAAACTGGCGCTGCCACTAAAGTTGTGTTTGACACGCGAACGATAGGAAAACCCCACCCGGGTCGTGTCGTTTTGCCACAGCACACCGAAGTTGAAGCCGGTGTGGGTATCGCTGGCGGTAGCCTGGAAGAAACCATCGTGCCCCTGCGGCACCAGGCCCATGGACGTGCAGTTGACAGGATTGAGCTGGGCGAAACACACCGCGCCATAATCCACGGCGTTGGTGAGTTTCACATCCATGCGCTGGATGTCCACGCCGAAACCCGCCGACCAGTTGTTGTTGAATTTATAGGCCAGCGTCGGATTCAGATTAATTACTGTCACCGATGTGACGATGGCTTGATAGCGGAATATGGATTGGGCGTTGTAGCTGGTCGTCAGACCGAAGGGCACGCCCAGACCGATACCGAAGGCGAGTTTGTCGTTGAGTGGCGTCGAGTAATATATAAACGGTACCGCGCCCAGCTTGCCGGCATTACCACCGTTGTTGCCGGTCAAGGGCTGACCGGCGGCGTCAACCGCCGTGGTGGGTGAGAAATTGAAGCCGACGCGGATCACGCTGATGCCTGCGTCCAGCTCCGGATCGCTCAGGCGGGTGAGACCGGCAGGGTTGTACCAGATTGTGGACGCATCATTCGCGTAAGCCGCACCCGCGGCGTGCGCGCTCCCCAGACTGGTGACGCTCTGCTCGGTGAGCTGGAAATTGGAGGCCGCTGCCAGACCGGGCAGAGCGGCTACTGCGGCCGCGAGTACGCACGTGGTCCATCGCGCAAGCTGCTTGTTGTTCATGGGGTTTCCTCGGGGAGACCGCTAACGGGTTAGGGGATTTAAGCACACACCGGCCAGCTTGTCAGTACCCAGGCGGCAGGCGCACCGGACGGGGTGTCTCACAGAATGTCCGAAGCGAAATCCGCCAACCGCGAGCGCTCGCCGCGCAGCAGGGTGATGTGGCCGGAGTGCGGCCAGTGTTTGAAGCGGTCCACCACGAAGGTCAGACCGGAGGTGGTCTCCGTGAGGTACGGCGTGTCAATCTGGGAGACATTGCCGATGCAGATCATCTTGGTGCCGGGGCCGGCGCGGGTAATGAGTGCCTTCAATTGCTTGG
The DNA here is from genome assembly GCA_050739255.1 of Gammaproteobacteria bacterium. Taxonomy (GTDB): domain Bacteria; phylum Pseudomonadota; class Gammaproteobacteria; order Natronospirales; family REEB76; genus REEB76. Next base: position 2,380 of record JBOIAY010000081.1, on the reverse strand, counting down.
GCGTGAGGTTCTGCGCTTCGTCCACGATGATGTAGCGGTTCAGGAACGTGCGGCCGCGCATGAAGTTCATGGAACGAATCTTGATACGGTTGCGCAGCAGATCATTGGTGGCGGCGCGGCCCCATTCGCCGCCTTCGCCGCTGGATTGGGTGAGCACTTCCAGGTTGTCCATGAGCGCGCCCATCCAGGGCGTCATCTTTTCTTCCTCGGTGCCCGGCAGAAAACCGATGTCCTCGCCCAGGGGCACCGTGACGCGGGTCATGATGATCTCGCGATAACGGTTTTGCTCCAGCGTCTGGGCGAGACCGGCGGCCAGCGCCAGCAGCGTCTTGCCGGTGCCGGCGGCGCCCAGCAGGCTGACGAAATCCACGTCGGGATCGAGCAGCAGGTTGAGGGCAAAATTCTGTTCGCGGTTGCGCGCCTTGATGCCCCAGACCGTGTGACGTGCGCCGCGAAAGTCGCGCGCCAGTTCCAGCAGCGCGCCACGTTCATCCAGCGCGCGCACCATGGCTTCGAAGTTGTCCAATTCATTGTAGAGAAATTCATTCGGATACCAGGTCTTCACCTGCGGACCCTGGATGCGGTAATACGTGCGGCCTTCCTGCTGCCAGGATTCCATGTTCTTGCTGTGGTGCTCCCAAAAATTCTTGGGCAGCTCGCCCGCACCGGTGAACAGCAGGTCCAGATCGTCCAGCGCCTTGTCGTTGAAATAATCCTCTGCGTGGATGCCCACCACCGCCGCCTTGATGCGCAGGTTGATGTCCTTGGATACCAGGATCACGCGCCGTTCGGGATATTTCTGCTGCAAGGCCAGAGTGGTGCCAAGGATGTTGTTGTCTGGTTTGTTGCCCGGCAGCGTATCCGGCAGTACAGAAGGCAAGGGTTCCGTCTGGAAAAACAAACGCCCCGTAAGCGGAGCCACGACATCGGCTGTCACGGCTGCGGCGCCGGCATTACGGTGTATTCCCGAGATCACCAGGCCGGCGTCAATGTGGGCTTTGCTCACATCACGCATCATATCGTCCAGGAAACGGCTCACCTGACGCACGTTGCGTGCGGATTCCGACAAGCCCTTCTTACCGGCATCCAGTTCTTCCAGCACCACCATGGGCAGGAAGACATCGTGTTCCTGGAACCGGAAGATGCACGTGGGATCATGCATCAGCACATTGGTGTCGAGCACATAAAGCCGGTGCTGTTCGCGGGTTTTCTTCACGTGCTCGTCTCCATGACTTAACCCAGTGCCTTGACGGCGTTCAGCACTTCATCCACGTGGCCCTTGACGCTGACTTTTCGCCATGCCTGCCTCAGCACGCCCCTGGCATCAATCAGAAACGTACTGCGTTCGATGCCGCGCACCTTGCGGCCGTACATATTCTTCAGCTTCATCACGTCGAACAGTTTGCAGATTTTTTCCTGCTCATCGCTCAGCAAGTCGAATTTAAAGTTGTATTTGTCGCGGAAGCTTGCATGTGATTTCAGGCTGTCGCGGGACACGCCCAGAATCACGGTGTTGAGTTTTTTGAATTTCGCCTGACGGTCGCGGAAGTCCTGGGCCTCCAGCGAGCAGCCCGAGGTGTTGTCCTTAGGATAGAAGTACAGCACCACGTTCTGACCTTTGAGTTTGGAGAGTTTGAGGGTCTTGTCGCCGGTGGCGGGGAGTGTGAAATCTGGAATTTGCTTGTCGGTGGACACTTTTGTCATGCTGGCTCTCCTGATATCAGGAACTGACTGTCAACTTTTGATGGGCTCCATGATGGCATCCAGATTGAGCCGGTCGCAGAAGTCCATGAACTCCTCGCGCAAGCTACCGATATGGATGTCCGCTGGAATATTAACCGCCATCTGTACGGAAAACATGGGCGCGCCGGTATGCGCCGCCGGATAGCCGCGTGTGACCAGATCGGCGATGCCGATTTTGCGTTCGGCGAAAAAATTGGCCAGGCTGAAGATGATGCCCGGCTGGTCAAGACACACCGCGTCAATGGCGTAAGGAACGAGATCGTGGCGCGGCTCCCGCTCCGAGGTGCGGCGTGCCGAGAGCGTTAGCGCCAGACTCTTTTCAAGTTTGGGTAGCTGAGTTTCCAGTTTCGTGATGGTGTTCCAGTTGCCGGACACCAGCAGCAGCATGGTGAATTCGCTTCCCAGCACCGTCATGCGGCTCTCCAGCACATTGCAGCCACAGTCTTTCACCGCGCGCGCAATATCGTGAAGCAGACCGGGCCGGTCTTCTGCCAGCGCGGATACTACCAATAACTGTTTCATGCGGGCTCGCAGCGGAAGATCCTGACGCCGGTGTATGTGACGGCAGTGTACCGGGTTTGACGTGACGCGCAAATGCTCAACGCCGCTGTTACCTTGAGCCCAAGGGGTCCGGACC
>JBOIAY010000080.1:0-3339 GCA_050739255.1 Gammaproteobacteria bacterium | reverse complement strand
TGCATGGGGCTGGCGAAATCCAGGCATTGCGACGTTGTGCGCGCGTGGAACTGGGCACGGGTGAGGACGACGATACCTTGCCGATGCGGCTGGCAGCGTTGGAGCCCGGTGGATTTGCACGCATCGGGGCGCGTTATGCTACCTGCCTTGATGCACTCGCGCCGGACAGCACCCGCATCACCGACAAGCTGCCTGGCAATATGGCGCTGGTGGGGCTCATTCATCTTGCTTTGCCGCGTGCCACGATTATTCATTGCGTGCGTGATCCGCTGGATACCTGCGTGTCCTGCTTTTCCAAGCTCTTTACCACTGGCCATCATTTCAGTTATGAACTGGGTGAACTGGGGCGTTTCTACCGGCTGTATGAAGAACTCATGGCGCACTGGCGCACGGTGCTGCCGCCGGGACGCATGCTGGAGGTGCGTTACGAGGACGTAGTGAAGGATATGGAGGAACAGGCACGTAAATTGCTGGCGTTTTGCGGCCTGCCTTGGGATGACGCCTGCCTGCGTTTCTATGAAATCTCGCGGCCGGTCAGAACCGCGAGCCTCGCCCAGGTGCGCCAGCCGATTTATGCAAGCTCGGTGGGGCGCTGGAAGCGCTACGAAAAATATCTGGACCCGCTCAGGCAGGCCTTGGCCGGGAAACAAACGTCACTCGAAACAGACGCTCAACGCGGCGGCTGATACGGCCGGGTCTGGACCGCACTGCCGGCAGACGGAGCGGTGGTTGCATTGGATGCGCTGCCACCAAGGCATTTGTAAATGCCGAAAGTCTGTGTGCCCTTGTCCATGGGAGTCACGGGTGAGACGGTATCGCCGCCCTGAGTCACCGCCTGGTTCATGGCCAGGTTCTGCAGGTCTTTTTCCACGTCTGCCTGCACACGGTTGATAAAACCCACGCTGTCCGCAACGGACACCTGGGTCTTGCTCAAGATCCGGCAGTGCGCCACGCGATCCTGCGGCAATACCATGATGCCTTGCTGCTTCACGGCCGGGCTGGGTGATACCCAGGTGCAACCGGCAGCCGCCAGCAATGCGCCTGTCATCAATAAAGTGAATATGCCTTTCATAGAAACCTCCACGTGCTGATGCGCTGATGAGATGCTAATAGTTTAACGTATGCTATAGCGTAGGCTTTAACCGGAAGGAATCGGTATGAACATAAGATGGGTCATCTGGCTCGGGGCCATCCTGTTGATGCTGGGCGTCTCACCGGCCTTCGCCTGACGTTGCAACCATGGCTTGGTGGATACCGGCGACAGCGCCGCTTCGGTGCGCCAGCGATGCGGCAAACCGGACTTCATTTACCCCGATGCAAGCGCCTCCCGGCGCAACCGTTCCGGCTCCCGCGAGGAACGCTGGTATTACAACTCCGGCCCCAGCCAGTTGTTGCGCGTCCTGCTTTTTCAAAAAGGAGTATTAAAGGAGATTGATACCCTTGGCTATGGCTTCAATCCGGCGTTGCACCGCTGCACGCCCCAGGACATCCGATTTGGCATGAGCGCGTACGAACTGGCAAACCGTTGCGGCAAACCCAAGCGCAGGCGTTCGGCTCATGCAAGCGCCGGTACGCGAACGGCAGTGTGGACCTACGATTTCGGTTCCCAATATTTGCTGCAGAATGTCACCATCTCCGGCGGGCAGGTGCAGAGCGTGGAGACGACAAGCCACCATGCTCGACGCTCGCAACCACGCCGTTGAACCGCATCAATGTTTTGCAGTGGCGGAGGATGTCTCTCGGATAAACCGCGCCGGCAGATCGTAGAAGCGCAGTTCCATGGGTTTGCCAGTGGCATCCAGATCAAAGGTCACGTATTGGTCGAATGACTCGTCATAAAAACGGTAACGCAGTTTTAAGCGGAAGGTGTTGTGGTTCCAGTGAATCAAATCTCCGGTGAAATTCGGGTTGCCGAGACGCAGAACCAGATGATTACCTTCCAGTGAAACACGTGTTGTGCCGTCCAGCGGATTGCTGTACACACCGGCGTATTGCGTGAGCGGCAGCGGCGCTGCGCCGGGGATGCGCGAGGCGGCCAGCTTTGCCTGTGCGGCTTTATCCGCCTCTTCCTGCTGATGTGCCAGCGCCAGCAGTGCGCCGTTCACGTCACGGGGAGTCACGCCCAGGTATTCGTCCATGATGTGATAGAGCAACGCATTGCGTGCATCGTCGTGGTCCATATTGGTAAGCACCACCACGCCCAGGTGCTGGTCGGGCAACATTCCGAGCGCCGAGGCCATGCCGTCAATGTCACCGTCGTGCATCACGAGTTTGTGACCATCGTAGTCCTCGACCACAAGACCGAGACCGTAGGTATAAAAATGGCTGCCCGGACTCATGGCGTGCAGCCGGCCACCGATTCCGCTGTCCACGGGAATTACCATCTGCGGGGTTTCCATCTCCGCGATGATTTTGGGATCCAGCACGGTCTTGCCGTCATAGCGGCCGTCGTTGAGCAGCATCAAGAGCCAGTGGCTCATGTCGCTCACGCTGGAATTGATGCCGCCGACCGGGGCCATGGCGTCAACATCATAGCGGCGGATCACCGTCAGCTTGCCACCTACGATCGCATGCGGCATGGCTGCGTCGGAGTCGGCAGCGATGGCGGCGACGCTGGTATTCGTGCGCGGCATGTCCAGCGGCGTGAAAAGATGCACGCGTACATAGTCTTCCCAACTTTGGCCGGTGATGGCGGGGATGACCTGGCTCGCCACCAGATAGGTGGCGTTGTCGTAGCAGAAGCGCGAACGGAAGCTGTAAGTGGGTTTGTCGAAACGCAGATGCTGGATGATCTGTTCGCGGTTGAAGCCCGTCGTGAACCACATGAAGATCGGATCGCAGTAACCGCTGCGATGGGTGAGCAGGTCGCGCACGGTAATCTCGCGCGTCACCCAGGGATCACTGAGTTCAAAATCCGGGAGATATTTCGTGACTGGATCGTCCCAGTGGAGCTTGCCCTGTGCCACCAGTGTGCCCAGTGCCGCGGCCGTAAAGGCCTTGCTGTTGGAAGCGATTGTAAACAGGGTGTCGGCATCCACCTTGGCAGGCCTGTCAAGCTCGCGCACCCCATAACCACGCGCCAACACGACTTTGCCATCCTTGACCACCGCAACGGCGAGTCCGGGTACTTTCCAGTCCTGCATGATCTTTTGCACATAGGCGTCAATATCGCTGAGCGGTGGTGCGGCGGGTGCTTGTGTTGCAAACGCAGTGGTGCCCAGAGTGCCGATACAAATGACAATCAGGGCGAGGCTCAGCTTGCGCATTACAAGGACTCCGGACGATCGGGAAAATTATTACTTGAAGTTCAACAGTTCAATGTCGAACACCAGCATGCCC
>JBOIAY010000079.1:0-9281 GCA_050739255.1 Gammaproteobacteria bacterium | reverse complement strand
AAGAAGATTTTGCCTTGCGTGTCCAAAAAGCAGGTTGGAGAACCTGTTTCATTCCGCAAGCCAGAATAATGCACATCGGCGGCGCCAGTTCGTCTGACGCCATGCTGCGGCCGGCTTTGCAAAGGGAGTTTTATATCAGTTTCTTCCGCTACTTGCGCCTGCACCATGGTTCGATTTACGCCTTCGCCTTTCGGCTGGTTACCGCCTTGAAAATACTACGGCGTGCACTGGTTGGCAAAGCAACATACAGTCTTGCTGGATTTGTATTGCGTGGTGCGCCGGAGAGTGAAAGTATGAGATATAAACAGGCCGCTTGATCTTATTCGCCAACGAACTTCAAACCAATAATTCCGGCCACGATCAAAACAAGGCAGGCAATCCTGATCGGGTTAGCCGAATCGTCGAACAGCAGGATGCCGAGTATGACAGTGCCCACTGCGCCGATGCCGGTCCAAACCGCATAAGCGGTGCCGATGGGCAGTATTTTGGCCGCGAACCCCAGCAGGGCCATGCTGATGACAATGGCGATGATTGTCAGCGTGGTCGCCACCGGACGGGTGAAACCGGCGGTGTATTTGAGGCCGATGGCCCAACTCATCTCGAACAGGCCGGCAATAATTAGCAAGAACCATGACAGATTCCGGGTCATCTCCATTGCTCAATGACGTCCCATCTGCAAGTCGGCACCAATCTGCTTAAGGTAATCACGAAAGTCGTTGCCAAGTTCAGTGTGCTTTAAACCGTACTCCACCGTCGCCTTGAGATAACCAAACTTGTCGCCACAGTCGTAGCGCACTCCTTCAAATTCGCAGGCATAGACTCCTTGTTTAGCGAGTAACGCCTGGATGGCATCGGTCAACTGGATCTCGCCGCCGGCGCCCTTGCGAGTTTTTTTCAGTAACTCGAAAATCCGGGGTGTGAGCAGATAGCGTCCCACCACGCCCAATGTGGAAGGTGCATCCGCGGGCTTGGGTTTTTCCACAATGTGCTGGATTTCGTACAGCCGCGCTCCAAGCTCTTTCGGCGTGATAATGCCATAACGGCCGGTTTCCTCGCGTGCCACGCGCTCGACGCCAATTACGCTACCGCCATATCTGTCATACACATCTTTCATCTGCAATAAAGATGAACGCCCCGCGCCGTCAATCAAGTCGTCGGCCAGGACTACAAAGAATGGCTCCTCGCCCACCACCGGCTCCGCACACAGGACCGCGTGGCCCAAGCCCAGGGCTTCTGCCTGACGGATATAGACGCACGCGACATTGGAGGGGACGATGTTTTGCACCAATTCCAACAGTGCTTTTTTGCCGCGCAGCGACATTTCTGTTTCCAATTCATAGGCACGGTCAAAATGGTCGGAAATGGCGCGTTTGGTGCGACTGGTGACGAACACCAGCACTTCCGCTCCCGCCTCGACCGCCTCTTCCACCGCATACTGAATCAGCGGTTTATCCACGATGGGCAGCATCTCCTTGGGACTGGCCTTGGTGGCAGGCAGGAAACGCGTGCCCAAACCTGCTACCGGGAAAACCGCTTTACGAATCTTTTCATGTTTCATGGTTCTATTCTCTCTGTGGTCCATCCTGCGCACCGATCTTGAAGCACTTATGCCGTACTGGAAACGTCGGCAGCGCTGAAGGTAATCTCATGGAACGGCATGGTGCGATTCCAGGTTTTGCAACTGGGGCACTGCCAATACAGGGTTTTGCTGCGAAATCCACACTCTTCACAGCGATAGCGGGGTCCGTTCTTGAGCAGATTCCTGACTGCAAGCTGAAGCGGTTCCAGATCGGCCACCTGCGAAACGCCGCTGCGTTGCGCGAAGGACGAAAACATTTCATAAAGGCCCCGCAGGCTGGGTTCCGTACGCAAGTAGTCTGCCACGCAGGACCGTGATACCGGATCATCCATCTCCGGGTCGAGAATCGCAGCGATGGCCAGGTAGCCGGATGCCTTTGGATTTTCGTGGCGCAATTTTTCGATCACATTTTCCAGCGTTGCCCGTCCGTTTATGTGGCGGGTTACCCGTGCCAGCGAAGGCAACACTTCGGTGGCGTAACGGATTTCATGCTCAAGCACGTGGCGGTAATGCAGTTGGCTGCGTTCCCATTCCTGCCTGGTTTCCGCCATCTGTGCCAGCAGCATGTTTGTGCGCACACTGTCTGGATCATGCGATTGAGCGCGCTTCAGGAACCTGCGAGCCAGCGGCATGTCCTTCGAGGTTAACGCCGCTTGCGCAAGCTCACAGAAATACTGTGCAATCGTTTCTTCTTCGGAAGCCCCTGTGTGTGCCTGCAGCCGTCGCCGCATTGCAATTGCCTGTTCCCAATCCTTCTGCTGCTCGTACAGTGAAATCAGGCTGCGCAAAGCCGGATCGGTGTAATTCGGCATATCCAGAAGTTCGAGCAGAATACTCTCGGCGCGATCCAGCAGGCCCGCGCGCAGATAATCCTGGGCCAATTCGAACAGTGCCTGAGCACGATGCGCGCGGGTGAGATTGGGACGGGCGATCAGGTTCTGATGAATTCGGATGGCACGATCCACTTCGCCTCGGCGCCGGAACAGGTTTCCCAGAGCAAAATGGGTTTCCACCGTATCCGAGTCCACTTCAGCCACCCTGATAAAAACTTCCAGGGCCTTGTCCGGCTGCTCGTTCAGCAGAAAATTGAGGCCCTTGAAATACTCGGAACTGACGAACTTGAAATGGGAATCACGTTTGCCGCTGCGGCCCCAGCGGGCCAGGAGCCAGCCGAGTATGGCTGCCGCAATCAGCAGCAGGAGGATGATGGCGGCTGAATCAATGATCATTCTTCAGGGGAAGGTTGCGCAAATTGCGGATTTCCGCCTCTGCGTCGCGCACCGAGCGTTTCAGGCGCCAAGTCTCACGTTTCAGGCGGAAAACCACTGCTAGGCTGCACAACAGCCCCAGCAGCCACCCGATGATAGCCGCGCCCAGAATCGCCGACGCCAGGTGCACGTGCATGCTGCCTGCAAGGTAATCAAGAACGACGGTCGTGCCATTGGCATAGGCCAGCAGCAGCGCCGCGACGAATACGCACAGAAACAAAATGATGGCGATCCAGCGCAACATCTCAACAGACTCCATTCACGGTTCGGGGACCAGGTTTCCGCCGGATTCTCCCGGTCAAAGAGAAGCGCTGCCGTTTACACGATCGCGCAAGTCCTTGCCCGGTTTGAAATGCGGGACATGCTTCCCGGACAGGGCGACGGAACTGCCGGTTTTCGGATTGCGACCCATGCGCGGCGGACGAAAGTGCAATGAAAAACTTCCGAACCCTCGGATCTCGATGCGCCGGCCCGTGGATAACGCGGTACTCATCTGTTCCAGTATTGTCTTGACGGCAAGCTCGATGTCCTTGCCGGCCAAATGATTCTGTTTCCTGGCGATGATCTCAATGAGTTCAGATTTCGTCATGGCCCGCTTACACCCTCAAAGCCAAAACCGTAACGCACTCCCACGGGAAAACCGTCAAGCCGCGATACCTGACCGGTGCTTGCTGCAATCAAATCATAGACTGCGTTCGCCTATTCCTCGTTGCCACCGCTAATCTGCTCCTTGATCAAATCGCCAAGGGTGGTGGTTCCGGAGGCAGTATTACGCGCGTAATCCTCCATGGCTTGCGCTTCTTCTTGTATTTCCTTGGCCTTCACCGAGAGGCTAATGCTGCGGCTCTTGCGATCCACGCCCACGAAACGGGCCTCAATCTCATCGCCTTCCTTGAGCACAGTACGCGCATCTTCCACGCGATCGCGTGACAATTCCGAGGCGCGCAAATAACCTTCAATGCCGTTGCCGAGATCAATGGCGGCGCCCCTGGCATCCACCGTTGTGACTTTGCCTTTCACCATGCTGCCCTTGGGATGCTCGGCCAGGAAGTTTGAAAAGGGATCCTTCTCGAGTTGCTTGATGCCGAGAGAGATGCGTTCGCGCTGGGCATCCACCGCCAGCACCACCGCCTCCACTTCGTCGTTTTTCTTGTAATTGTGCACCGCTTCCTCGCCTGGCGTATCCCAGGAGATATCCGAAAGATGCACAAGACCGTCAATGTTGCCATCCAGACCCACGAAGATGCCAAAGTCGGTGATGGACTTGATCTTGCCCTTGATGCGGTCACCCTTGTTGTGGCCGGCGGCGAAATCTTCCCAAGGATTGGGCTTGCACTGTTTCATGCCCAGCGAGATGCGGCGGCGCTCCCCGTCAATCTCCAGCACCATCACTTCCGTCTCATCCCCCACCTGCACGATCTTCGCCGGGTTGACGTTCTTGTTGGTCCAGTCCATCTCGGAAACGTGCACCAAGCCCTCGACGCCCGGCTCCACTTCCACGAAGCAGCCGTAATCTGCCAGATTGGTGACCTTGCCAAACAGACGCGTTCCGGCAGGATAGCGGCGTGTGATGTCCACCCAGGGATCGTCGCCTAGTTGTTTAAGCCCCAGGGACACGCGGTTGCGCTCGCGATCGAACTTGAGCACCTTGACTTCAATTTCCTGCCCCACCGCTACCACTTCCGACGGATGTTTGACGCGCTTCCACGCCATGTCAGTGATGTGCAGCAGGCCGTCAATGCCGCCCAGATCCACGAATGCACCGTATTCCGTGAGGTTCTTGACGAGGCCCTTGACCATCGTGCCTTCTTGCAGATTGTCCAGTAACTGGTCACGCTCGGCACTGGATTCCGCTTCCACCACCGCGCGGCGCGACACCACCACGTTGTTACGGCGCTGGTCCAGCTTGATGACCTTGAATTCCAACTCTTTGCCTTCCAGATAGACCGGATCGCGCACGGGGCGCACATCCACCAGCGAGCCAGGCAGGAAAGCGCGCACGCCATCCACTTCGACAGTGAAGCCACCTTTCACCTTGCCGCTGATATAGCCTTTGACGATCTCGCCTTTGGTGAAGGCTTCTTCGAGTTTGGTCCAGGAGCGGGCGCGCTTGGCTTTCTCGCGCGACAAACGTGTTTCACCGAAGCCGTCTTCGACGGCGTCCAGTGCCACTTCCACATCGTCGCCCACGGCGATTTCAAGTTCACCGTGTTCGTTGTAAAACTGTTCGGCGGGTATCACGCCTTCAGATTTGAGCCCGGCATTGACGATTACCACATCGGGCCGGATTTCCATCACACGGGCCTTGAGGATGGCCCCGTTTTGCATCTGCTGCTGCTGGATGCTTTGTTCAAAAAGTTCCGCGAAAGACTCGGTCATTGTGAGGTTAGTCCTGAAATCCCTGTACGCAGGGGCTTGGTTAGTCCGGTATCCCGTGTCTAGGGAATTCCGGGTGGATTAATAAACACAGGCCGCTTCCTGGCAGTCTGCTGTCTCAGCGCTGCATCGTAATTCGCTCGAACCGCTGCTGGGCCAGGTCCAGTACTCTTGCCACCACCTGCTCGACACCGACGCCGGTGGTGTCCAGTACCACCGCCTCCGGGGCGGCTGTCAGTGGAGAGACGGCGCGGCTCTGGTCCCGTTGGTCCCGGGCAGCGATGTCCCGAAAAAGGGCGGGCAGGTTAGCATCTAACCCTTTTTGTTTCAACTGGTTATAGCGTCTTTTGGCCCGTTCCTCGACGCTCGCGGTAAGGAAAATCTTGAGCCCGGCATCGGCAAAAATCACGGTACCCATGTCGCGTCCGTCAGCCACTAGGCCGGGTGGACGCCGGAAACTCCTTTGCAGGGTCTTCAGGCCTTCGCGCACCTGCGGAACCACCGCCAGTTCCGAGGCCCGGTTGCCGCATTCCTCGCTGCGCACTGCGGCCGTCACGTCCCGCCCATTCAGGAGAATCAGTTCGTCCCCATTCGCCTTGTGTCCGAATTCCACCTGCATGGCGCGGGCAAGCTGACCCAGTTGCATTGCGTCACCGGCGTGGAGTTTGGCGAGCTGCGCGCTGTGGGCGAGCAGCCGGTACAAGGCACCACTGTCCAGCAGGCGCCAGCCTAGGGCGTTCGCAACCCGATAGCTCACCGCGCCCTTGCCGGAACCACTGGGTCCGTCAATGGCCAAAACTGGAGGCAAGTTGGCAGCAGTCATGTGAACGCAGTTTCACTGACTTCAATAGGCAGCCCGGCGGTCCGGGCTAGAGTCGCGAAGCCGGGAAACGAGGTTTCCACGTTGCGGCAATCGCGTATGCATATTGGTGCGCGGGCGCGCAGCCCGGCCATGGCAAAGGCCATTGCGATGCGGTGATCGCCGAAACTGTCCACCTCGCCGCCTTCGAAACCGCTGCCGCCGGTCACGATCATGCCATCGTCCCACAGTTCCACCGCCACCCCCAAGGAACGCAATCCGTTTGCCACGGCCTGCAAGCGATCGCTTTCTTTCACGCGCAATTCTGCCGCCCCGTACAAGCGCGTCACGCCTTCGGCACAGGCCGCCGCAATCATGAGCACCGGAAGTTCATCCATGGCCAGAGGAACCATGTCCGGCGATATAGATATCCCTTGTAAAACACTCCCGCGCACCAGGATATCCGCCACCGCTTCATTGCCAAGAAAACGCGCTTTTTGAAACACGATATCAGCACCCATTTCCCGCAATAGTGTGATGATGCCGGAGCGCGTGGGATTTACGCCGACGCTTTCCACTGTGATTTCCGCGCCGGGTGTCATGGCGGCGCCAGCCAGAAGAAAAGCGGTGGAAGACAGATCACCCGGAATCGCAATATCTGTGGCCTGCAACGGCGTTCCACCACGAATGCCCAACCAATCGTTCTGGCGCAGGCACTCACAACCAAAAGCAGCCAGCATGCGTTCCGTGTGGTCGCGGCTCACAGACGGCTCGTGCAGCCAGGTTTCGCCTGCGGCCTGAAGTCCCGCCAGCAACAGAGCAGACTTCACCTGGGCGCTGGCTACCGGCATTTCATACTGCAGGGCTGTGAGCGGCCTCCGGCCATGTATCGTGAGTGGTGCGCTGCCTTCATTACTTTCGATTTTGGCGCCCATGCGTGACAGTGGTTCGATGATGCGCATCATCGGCCGCCGGCGCAAAGAAGCATCACCCGTCAGCAGTGCTGTGAAGGGCTGCCCCGCCAGCAATCCGGTGAGCAATCGCATACTGGTGCCGGAATTACCGCAATCCAGTTGCTGTGCTGGTGGTCTCAGACCGTCGAGTCCGGTGCCGTTTACGATAATCGCTCCTTCTCCGACGCGCTCAATTTTGACGCCCAGTTCGGACACCGCCGCCAGCGTAGCCAGACAATCGGCACTTTCCAGGAGATTCGTGACATGCGTTTCACCTTCTGCGATTGCCCCCAGCAGCAACGCTCGATGGGAAATGGATTTATCGCCCGGAATTGTCAATCTTCCATGCAGCTTGCCGCCCGGTCGCACATAAAAGTCAGTGTGCTTCATGGATTGCAAAGTTACGTCACTGTTTCTCAAGCGGCCAGGACGTTCTTGAGGGCCGCCAGCAGGCGGTCATTCTGTGCCGGCAAGCCAATGGTGATACGTAAGTGATTCGGGAGTCCGTAGTTATTTACCGGGCGTACAATCACACCCTCGCGAAGCAGCGCTTCGTAAATGGGCCGCGCCGGTCGCTTGAAATCCACGCTCAGAAAATTCGCAATGGAAGGAATCCAGTTCAGGCCCAGAGCACGGAAACCTTCCTGTAACTGCCGCATTCCATGTTTGTTGTTTTCCATGCTACGATGAACATGGTCCCGGTCATCAAGTGCGGCTACTGCAGCTATCTGGGCCAGATTGTTGACATTGAAAGGCTGGCGGACACGATTCAGGAGTGCCGCCACCCGTGGATGGGACAGGGAATATCCCACGCGTAAACCCGCCAGACCGTATATTTTCGAGAACGTGCGTGTCACCACAAGATTGGGAAATTCACCCAACCAGCGTGAGCAATCCGGATACTCCGGCTCCTCCACGTATTGGATATACGCCTCGTCCACCACCACCAGCGTTTTTGCCGGAATCCGGTGGAGGAAATCCAGCATGGATTTCCTGTTGAACCAGGTGCCGGTGGGATTGTTGGGGTTGGCCAGGAATACGATCCGGGTATTGGCGTCCACGGCCTGCAGTAGGCTGTCGAGGTTATGACCGTACGGCGCCGTGGGATGCGCAGGTGGATTGGCCTCCACCTCGCGGTTCTCTGCGCCTACCGCCTGGGTCACGATCTTGTACACGGCGAAAGCATGTTTTGAAAACACCGCATTCCACCCCGGGCCCAGAAATACCCGCGCCAGGAATTCGATATTCTGATCCGAGCCGTCGCCAAAGGTGATGCAACCCGACGCGACGCTGTGTCGGGCGGCAATCGCCTGCCGCAGTTCGTGGGTTTGGCCATCTGGATACAGGGCAAGATTCGTGAGCGCCGCGCGAATGGCGGTCAGCGCTTTGGGACTCGACCCCAGAGGATTCTCGTTGGATGCGAGTTTGATCACGTCACTTAAACCAAGCTCGCGCTGTAATTCGGAAATGGGCTTGCCCGGTTCATAAGGTTTGAGTCCGCGCACGCCCCGCATGCACAATTCCATGAGATCGAAGTCGAAGTCTTTCATGCTGTTTCCGTTTTATCGGTGATGGTCCGGGGTGCTACGCGCGACTGCGTTCGAACTCACGCATGAAATCCGCCAGTGCCTGCACGCCTGCTTCCGGCATGGCATTGTAAAGGCTGGCGCGGATGCCACCCACGGAGCGGTGGCCCGCCAGCCCCACCAAACCTTCCGCCGCAGACTGCTGCAAGAATGCCGCTTCCAGGCCAGGATCCGCGAGTTTGAAGGGTACATTCATCCATGAGCGGCAAGCCCGGTCAACACGGCTCAGATAAAAACTGCTTTCGTCAATGAGTTCGTACAGCTTGCTTGCTTTGCGCCGGTTGCGCTCGCCGAAGGCCACGATACCGCCTTCCGACTTGATCCAGGCGAGTATCTTGCCAGCCACATACCAGGCGAATACCGGCGGCGTGTTGAACACCGAGTGCGCCTTGATGTGTCCGTGGTAATCCAGCATGGAGGGCGTACCCGCAGGCGGGTCGCACAACACATCATGGCGCACGATGACCAGCGTCAGGCCGGCGATGCCGATATTCTTCTGGGCTGCCGCATAAATCAGCGCGTAGCGGCTCACATCCACCGGCCGCGACAGGATCATCGAAGTCATGTCCGCGACCAAGGGCATGCCCTGCACTTCCGGCAGCCAGTGGAACTCCACGCCACCGATGGTTTCATTCACGGTGTAATGCAGGTACGCGCCATTGTGGTCCAGCTGCCAGTGCGGCGCCGGCGGGATACTGGTGTAGGCAGACGCACCGCCAT
>JBOIAY010000078.1:0-5422 GCA_050739255.1 Gammaproteobacteria bacterium | reverse complement strand
CCAATTCACCGTTCGACGCCGCTTCAGGCCTTGCCCCATACAGCGTGACAGAAATCACCGCGGCAGCGGTCGCGGCCGGAGGCTGTTCTTCCGCCAGCTGTCTGAATTATACGGGAAGTGAAATATTCGCTCTTGAAGACATCACCTCGGACATGAATGGGAATATCTGGGTTACTCAGTCCTGCGCGCCAACTACAAACTTCGCAAATGGACCCTGCGGTGTCGGAAACGGCGGGGTTACGGAAATAAAACCCGGCGCGGCCCAGGACTGCTCATCAGGTTGTGCCTTTTTCAGCATACAACCCGACAATACTGGTTATCCATCGTTGTTTCCAATGGGTGTAGCGGTTGATCTCCAGGGGGATGTCTGGTTCACGGCTCAGGGTTGTGCTTCGGCCAGTAATTGCGCGACGCCCAATAGCGGAAGTGTTGTGGAAATCACGACAGCGGCTGTCCAGGAGGGCTCCTGTTCAAGTGGCTGTGTGCTTTATTCAAATAACGACGCGGCAACCGGGAACATTGCGAATCCAACCGGAATCGCAATTGACAATATCGGAAACGCCTGGGTGGCAAACGAATGTGGACCCGCAAACTGCCTGGATTATTTTGGCGGCAGCGTGACGGAAATCAAATCAGGGGCCCCAAGCGATTGCTCATCTGGGTGCATAGATTACACAGGAGGTGGAGTGTTTCAGCCTTCTACCGTGGCAGTGGATGATACTGGAAATATATGGGTTGCCGATCCCAGCCTGCCGGGGTTGACCGAAATTACATCCGCTGCGGCTACTGCGGGGACATGCAGCGCCCCATCCTGTGTCAATTTCAATACGGGAAACATTACTTCTGATACACGCGTGCTCGCTATTGATCCCGACGGGGATATCTGGCTCACGAGATCAACAGATGGAACTGTTCTGGAAGTCATGCCGGGCGCTCCGACAGATTGTTCATCTGGTTGTATGCGAATTACTGTTCCCCAAGGCGCTGATGATATTGCAATCATGCCGTAGCTGAGGGTTTCAGAATCGCTGTAAATGCAATAAAAATGCAGTCGAGACAGTCCTGCTCAGTCATATTGCAGCGATTTTAACTTGGCGCGGATTTATCAGTTTCGGCATGTGCGGCCTATTTCATTTGATTCTGTTTATGCGCCAGACGTAAAATAAAAAAGCCACGGGAAACCGTGGCTTTTATTCTGAATGGTGGGCGGTACTGGGATCGAACCAGTGACCCCTGCCGTGTGAAAGCAGTGCTCTACCGCTGAGCTAACCGCCCTTGCAAATAAGGGAGCGAGGATTTTACGGGGCATGCAAGGCGCGGTCAATAAATCGGGGGTTGGTTGGACATATCTATAGAATATGTGGCATGACTGCGCTCCCTGTAGACAATCTATTGCCAGAAATTGTCAAAGCCCTGGCCGAGAAACTGACAGCCGTGATCCAGGCGCCGCCGGGTGCGGGCAAGACCACGCGCGTGCCGCTGGCGCTGCTGGATGCACCCTGGCTTGCGGGCCGCAAGCTCATCATGCTGGAACCGCGGCGGCTGGCGGCACGTGCCGCTGCGCACTACATGTCGAAGCTCTTGGGCGAACGGGTAGGGGAGACGGTGGGTTACCGGGTGCGCATGGATACGCGCGTCGGACCGCGTACACGCATCGAAGTTGTCACGGAAGGCGTGTTGACGCGGATTCTGCAATCCGATCCGGGGCTGAGCGATTACGGTTTGGTTATATTCGACGAATTCCATGAGCGCAGCCTGCACGCCGATTTATCGCTGGCGCTGTGCCTGGAAGCCCGCGCGGCGCCGCGCCCCGATCTGCGGCTGGCGATCATGTCTGCGACGCTGGATGCCGCACCCGTCGCAAGACTATTGGGGAATGCGCCGCTGCTGACTTTGGAAGGCCGCAGTTTTCCGGTGGACACGCGCTATCAACCCATACCTGCACGCGAGCGCATCGAAGCGCAGGTGACCAACCGCGTCCGGCACGTGTTGTCTGAGGAGACCGGCAGCGTGCTGGTATTTCTCCCCGGCGGCGGAGAAATCCGCCGCGTGGCGGCGATGCTGGAAGAGAATCTGCCGGCGAATACCGATGTGACGCCCTTGTACGGTAATTTGTCCCAGTCGCAGCAAGACGCGGCGATTCTCCCCGCCACGCCGGGTCATCGCAAAGTGGTGCTGGCCACGTCTATCGCCGAAACCAGTCTGACCATCGAAGGCGTGCGCGTGGTGGTGGATGCGGGTTTGATGCGGGTACCGAGATTTGACCCGGTGAGCGGCATGACGCGGTTGGTGACCGTGCGCGTGTCGCGTGCGTCCGCCGATCAGCGGCGCGGACGCGCCGGCCGGCAGGAGCCTGGGATGTGCTATCGCCTGTGGAGCGAAGGCGAGCGACTTGAAGCGCAGAGCATGCCTGAGATCTTGCAGGCGGATTTGGCGCCGTTGGCGCTGGAACTTGCCCAGTGGGGTACGGGGGATGTTTCCAGGCTGGCATGGCTCGATCCGCCACCCACGGCGGCGTTGGCCCAAGCACGCGAATTACTGCAACGGCTGGAAACACTGGATGCAGTGGGACGCATATCCGAACACGGCCGGCGTTTACTGGAGTTGCCGCTGCATTCGCGCCTGGCGCACATGGTGGTCAAGGGCGAGGAACAAAAGCAAGGCTGGCTCGCGTGCCTGTTGGCGGCACTGATCAGCGAGCGGGATATTCTTCCTGCCGGCGAACAACAAGCCGATGTCAATTTGCGCCTGCGTATCCTGGACGAGCAGCATGGAGGCCAGCGGCTGCGGCGGATTCGGGCGTCAGCGCGGGATATAGCTCGTCAGGCCGGCATTCGAGTTGAAAACAGGATTGAAACCGAGCACGCGGGCAGGTTGCTGGCGCTGGCGTATCCGGATCGAATCGCAAAACGCCGTCCGGGGAATGCACCGCGTTATCTATTGAGCAATGGCCGTGGTGCGTTTTTGCGGGAAGGTGATCCATTGGGCGCGCCGCCGTGGCTGTCAGTAGCGGAGCTGGATGGCAATCCGCGCGAGGCGCGGATTTATCTGGCTGCGTCTGTGAGCGAAACGGAGCTGCGCGAACTGTTCGCGGCGCAGGTGGAAACACGTGAAGTTGTGGAGTGGGATGAGTCCAATGGCGCAGTGGCCGCCCTGAGCGAGCAGCGTCTGGGCGCAATCGTACTGAAGCAGCAGCCACTCGCCAATCCCGATCCGCAACAAGTTACCACATTGATGCTTGAGGCCATACGCCGGCGCGGGCTGGACTGTCTGCCCTGGACACCGGTCATCAGGAATTGGCAGGCGCGGGTGGGGTTCTTGCGGCGCGTGGACGGTGAACAGTGGCCAGCCGTGGATGATGCAAGTCTTGCCGCCACATTGGAGCACTGGCTGTCGCCGTTCCTGCAAGGCTGTTCGCGATTGAGCCATCTCGCAACTCTACCGCTGCAGCAGGCGCTCAGCACCTTTCTGGATTACCGTCAACGTCATTTACTGGATGTGCTGGCACCGGCATATTTAACCGTGCCTACTGGTTCACACATTCCGATTGATTACGTCTCGGGCGAGACGCCGGTGTTGGCGGTGCGCTTGCAGGAACTTTTCGGGCTGGCGCAAACCCCAAGCATTATGCGCGGCAAAATACCGCTACTTTTGCATTTGTTGTCGCCGGCGCATCGGCCGGTGCAAGTGACACGGGATCTGGCGGGTTTCTGGCGGAGCAGTTATCAGGATGTGAAAAAGGACATGAAGGGCCGTTATCCGAGACATTACTGGCCGGAGGATCCGCTGCAGGCGGAACCCACGCGGCGTGTCAAAAAGAAGTGAGGAGTGAGGTGTGCTATTGCTATCCCCCTTTGTAAAAGGGGGGCGAGGCGCGAAGTGCCAAGCGGGCAGCCATGGATGGCTGCCCTGGACTTTCGAACGAAGCCAGATTGCGAAGTTCGTAAAGAGGGGGATTTTAGAAATATTCAAATCCTCCCTCGCCCTCCTTTTTCAAAGGAGGGTGCAAGAGTTCTGATCAAAGAGAAGAGGAAAGAATGTAGGGCACAGCAGTACTACCAGCCATGATTCTTATCGCTCAATCGTCCTCGTAGATTTCTTTGAGTTTGCGTTTCAGGCGACGCTCGTTCAGATGATCTTCCAGCGTGCGCCATGCCTGCGATGCGTTCTGCGATTTCACCGGCTTGTGGTCGCGTTTTCTGCCGGGCGCCCCCCGCTCATATACCTGATCGCTTCCAGCGTCGTCACTGTTGCGGAGCAGTTCTTCAATGCCGGATGATTTGGACATGCTCATGGTTCTCTCAGCCAACATCATGGGGATGGGGCGCGCTTTATACCCCGATATTGCCGTCTTGTAAATGCCGAATGCCGGCCCATCAAGAGCTTGGCGCCGAAGCCGCTTGTTCCGGGTCCGGGTGGTGCTGCCGGGCGAAGAAAGTGTACATGGTGGGAACCACGAACAGGGTGAACATAGTACCCAGGGTCATGCCGCAGGCGATCACCAGGCCTATGTCAAAGCGGCTCACTGCGCCCGCACCGGTCGCGAGCAGCAGCGGCACTACACCCAGCACCATGGCGGCGGTGGTCATGAGGATGGGCCGCAAGCGAACTGCTGCCGCGTGTTCGATAGCCTCACGCTTGGAGCAGCCGGCCTGGATCTGCCACTTGTTGGCAAAGTCGACCATTAGGATGCCGTGCTTGGTGATCAGGCCAATAAGTGTCAGCAGGCCCACCTGCGTATATATATTGATGGTTGCCGCGCCCAGGAAGATAGGAATGAGTGCACCGCAAAACGCCAGCGGTACGCTCAACAAAATTACCAGCGGATCGCGCCAACTCTCG
This sequence comes from Gammaproteobacteria bacterium, assembly GCA_050739255.1. Classification (GTDB taxonomy): domain Bacteria; phylum Pseudomonadota; class Gammaproteobacteria; order Natronospirales; family REEB76; genus REEB76. The sequence goes on along the minus strand of JBOIAY010000078.1, from coordinate 580 downwards.
AACTGTGCCGCCAGCACCAGGAAAATCACGATGAGTGCAAAGAAAATCGCCAGCAGCAGGGTGTTGCCTGATTGCACAAATTGGCGTGATTCGCCGGCATAGTTGATGAAATAGCCCTTGGGGAAAATTTGCTGCGCCTCGTTCTTGAAGAAATCCAGTGCCTTGCCCAGGGAGACGCCCGGAATCGCCGAGATGGTGGCCGCATTCAACTGCTGGAACTGGTTCAATTGATCAGGCTGAATGCTGTTGCTGAGGTGTGCCACGGTAGAGAGCGGGATCATGGAGCCGTTGCCGGTGCGCACATAGTAGTTCATGAGTTCGGCGCCGTTGCGGCGGAACTGGTCAGCTACCTGCGGGATCACCTGGTAGCTGTAGCCCTGCAGGTTGAAGAAATTGAGGTAACCGCCGCCCAGGAACGTGCTCAGTGATGAGCCCAGATCCTGCATGCTGATACCGAGCTGCTGGGCTTTGTTGCGGTCTATATCTATGCTGAGCTGTGGGTTGTCGAATTTAAGATCGCTATCCACGTAATAGAACATACCGCTCTTGCGGGCCGCATCCATGAGTTTTTCCTGTACGG
>JBOIAY010000077.1:0-4376 GCA_050739255.1 Gammaproteobacteria bacterium | reverse complement strand
GCATGGCATAACAGCCGATGGCCATGCCTTCCACCAGTGCGTGCGGGTTGAAACGCAGTATGTCGCGATCCTTGCAGGTGCCCGGTTCAGATTCATCGGAATTGCACACCACATAGGACGGGCCAGTGGGGGTCTTGGGCATGAAGCCCCATTTCACGCCAGTCGGAAACCCCGCGCCGCCGCGGCCGCGCAGTCCCGAGGCTTTTACTTCCTCGATCACCTGATCCGGCAGAATTTTGTTCTTGAGAATTTTCCTCCAGGCTTTGTAGCCGTCCACCTTGAGATAATTCTCGTAGCTCCAGGGCTTGTCGAATTGAAATGTCCGATGACAGACCTGATCCAGCTGAATGCTCACTTCAGGCTCTCCAGGATCTCGTCCACTTTCTCCGGTGTGAGATTCTCGTGGTACTTGTGATCCACCATCATCATGGGCGCGCCAGTACAGGCTGCCAGACATTCCTCCTCACGTTTGAGATAGCAGCGGCCATCCGGCGTGCTCTCGCCGGTCTTTACTCCCAGTTTGTGTTCGATATGTGTCACGATCTCATCCGCGCCGCGCAGCATGCAGGATATATTGGTACATATCGAGATACTGTGACGGCCCACTGGCTTGGTCTCGAACATGGAATAGAATGTCGCCACCTCGTACACCTTGATGGGTTCGAGTTGCAGGTATTCGGCCACGGCGTCCATCAGTTCCACTCTCAGATAACCGTCGTTCTCGTGCTGCACTTCCCGCAGCGCCACGAATACCGCCGAACGTTGACGGCCTTCTGGGTATTTTCCGATGGCCTCGTCAATCGCCTGACGGGCATGTTTGGACAGCAGTGGTGCTTTGTCCGCGGCGGGCATCAGCGGTCCACCTCGCCAAAGACGATATCCTGGGTGCCGATGATAGCCACCAGGTCCTGCAGCATATGGCCGCGCACCATTTCGTCGAGCGCGGACAGGTGCGCAAAACTGGAGGCTCGGATCTTCACCCGGAACGGCTTGTTGGCGCCGTCGGAAATCATATACACACCGAACTCGCCCTTGGGATGCTCGATGGCGGCATACACCTCGCCTTCCGGCACGCAATAGCCCTCGGTCATGTATTTGAAGTGATGGATGAGCGATTCCATGTCTGACTTCATCTGTTCGCGCTTCGGTGGCGTGATCTTGTGATCGTCGAGCCACACTGGACCGGGATTCTGGCGCAGCCAGGCAATACACTGCTTCACGATGTTGTTGGACTGGCGCATCTCCTCGATGCGCACCAGATAGCGGTCATAGCAGTCGCCGTTCACGCCCACGGGAATATCGAAGTCCATCCGGTCATAGACCGCATACGGCTGTTTCTTGCGCAGGTCCCACTCGATGCCGGAGCCGCGCAGCATGGGACCGGAAAACCCCAGTTGCAGGGCGCGCTCTGGCGAAACCACGCCGATACCGACGGTGCGCTGTTTCCAGATGCGATTGTCGGTGAGCAGGGTTTCGTATTCGTCCACGCACTTGGGGAAGCGCTCGGTGAAATCCTCGATGAAATCCAGCAGCGAACCCTGCCGTGCCTTGTTGATGCGCCGCATGTCGCCCTTGCTGCGAAAACGCGATTTCTGGTAATCCGGCATGTGATCCGGCAGATCGCGGTACACACCGCCGGGGCGGTAATAGGTCGCATGCATGCGTGCACCAGACACCGCCTCGTACATGTCCATGATGTCCTCACGCTCGCGAAAGCAGTACAGGAATACGGTCATGGCGCCGATATCCAGCGCGTGTGAACCCAGGCCGAGTAGATGGTTGGTGATGCGCGTGAGTTCGTCGTACATCGTCCGGATGTACAGTGCGCGGATCGGCGCTTCAATGCTCAGGAGTTTTTCAATTGCCATCACATAGGCGTGTTCGTTGCACATCATGGATACGTAATCCAGCCGGTCCATGTAGCCGATGCTCTGGTTGTAAGGCTTGCTTTCCGCGAGCTTCTCGGTGGCGCGGTGCAGCAGGCCGATGTGCGGATCGGCCTTGGTGATGACCTCGCCGTCCATCTCCAGGATCAGGCGCAGCACGCCATGGGCCGCTGGATGCTGTGGCCCGAAGTTCATGGTGAAGTTGCGGATTTCAGGCATCCCTGGAGGCTTCCTTCTCGGCTTCCTCGTAACGCGGATCGCGGCGGATGACGCGCGGTACCAGCACACGCGGCTCGATGGTTACGGGTTCGTAGATGACGCGCTTCTTTTCCGGGTCGTAACGCACTTCCACATTGCCGGACAGCGGGAAATCCTTGCGAAACGGGTGTCCGATGAAACCGTAATCAGTGAGGATACGGCGCAAATCCGGATGATCGCTGAACAGGATGCCGAACAAGTCAAAGGCTTCACGCTCGAACCAGTTGGCCGAGGCCCAGATATCCGTCACCGAATCCAGCATGGGCGGCTCGTCCGGACAAAATACCCGCAAACGCAGGCGCTGGTTATGGCGCAGAGACAGCAATTGATACACCACGGCGAAACGCCGCTGTTCGCACTTGCTCGCCTGCAAGGGTTTGCGGTTCACACCGCGGCTGAAACCGGTCGTGGTGGCGCTCTGGGTCCGCCATTGGTCATCGCCATAGCCGAGATAATCCACGCCGGCGATGTCCATCAGTTGCTCGAAGTGGAACGGTTCCTCGTCGCGCAGGACGCGACAGACCTCGCGCAGTTTCACCGCGGTTACTTCATAGCTCAGTTGATCCACCGTGGATAACACGCGCTTCACGGCTTCGCTGAAACGCGACTCCACATGTCCGGCGAGATTGTCGGTGGCTGCACTCATTCGGTTACTCGGTTAACGGGCAATGGTGTTGGTGCGTTTGATCTTTTTCTGCAACTGGATGACGCCGTAGAGCAATTGCTCGGCGCTGGGCGGACAACCGGGCACGTACACGTCCACCGGCACAATGCGGTCGCAGCCGCGCACCACGGAATAGGAATAATGGTAATAGCCGCCGCCATTGGCGCAGGAACCCATGGAGATCACCCAGCGAGGTTCGGCCATCTGGTCATAGACCTTGCGCAAGGGAGGCGCCATCTTGTTCACCAGCGTACCAGCGACGATCATTACATCGGATTGGCGCGGACTCGGGCGGAAAATCACTCCGAATCGGTCCAGGTCATAGCGTGCCGCGCCCGCATGCATCATTTCGACGGCGCAGCAAGCCAGTCCGAACGTCATGGGCCACAGCGAACCGGTGCGCGCCCAGTTCACCAGCGCATCTACGCTGGTGGTCACGAAGCCTTTTTGCTGGATGCCCTCATTTATTCCCATTCGAGCGCACCCTTTTTCCACTCATAAATAAAACCCACCACCAGGATGGCGAGAAATATCATCATGGCGAAGAAACCAAACAGACCCAAGCCATGCAATGACACGGCCCATGGAAACAGGAAGGCAATCTCGAGATCGAAGACGATGAACAGGATGGCAACCAGGTAGTAGCGCACGTCGAATTTCATGCGGCTGTCCTCGAAGGGTTCGAAGCCGCATTCGTAGGGTGAGTCTTTCTCGCTGTCCGGGCGGCGGTTGCGCAGCAGCGTACTGGAAATGAACCCCGCTCCCAGCAGCACGCCACCGAACAGGCAGCCTGCGATCAGGAACAAAAGAATCGGGACGTAATTCTGGAGCATGCTCTCCTGCCTAAGATGCGAGGTACTGACCCCTTCAAGTATCTGACCACCGGCGCAAAGCTGGTGCCGACGGGGAGACTCGAACTCCCAAGGGTTTTGCCCACTACCACCTCAAGGTAGCGTGTCTACCAATTCCACCACGTCGGCATTTCGGTCCGCTGGATACCGGCGTGCTGCCAGCCTTCCACAAGGAGATTCAATTTTAACGTAACGCGCCGTCAAAAAGCGATGCTGTACCGGACACGCAAGCCTCGTTTGCAGAGGATCAAAGGCCCGGAGGATTGGCTGGCGGAGTTGGAGCGGTCGTCTTGGGCGGCGATGCCGGTGGTGTTTTGGAGGTAACCGGCGCTTGGGGTGCAGCAGGCTGTGTCCCGGCCGCCTGTTGTTGCGCGGCGCGTTCCACAATGCTTTGCGGCGTGCCCGTCGTATGATGCGACAGGTACGCCATGGCCAGAGCCAGGATGAAAAAAAGCGTTGCCAGTATTGCTGTGACATGGCTCAGGAAATTTGCCGAACCGCCCGCACCAAACACGGTGCCCGAGGCGCCGCTGCCAAATGCCGCGCCGGCATCGGCGCCTTTACCCTGTTGCAACAGGATCAGCACCACGAGCGCCACGGCGATAAATACCAATACGATTTCAAGAACGGTGTACAGCATGGATACGCTCAGAATGATGATGAATGAATCAAACCGCCGCCTTGCAGATGGCCAGGAACTCGCGCGCCTCCAGCGAG
>JBOIAY010000076.1:0-5072 GCA_050739255.1 Gammaproteobacteria bacterium | reverse complement strand
GTTCCAACACGCGCAAGGAAGTGCCGTTGCTGGCTCATCGTCTACGTAAAGCGGTGCTGAAAGGCGCCGCGGCGATGTTTTTGTGTCAGCGCCGTTATGAATTCCTGTTCCCGATCGCGGCGTATCTCAACGTCGCGTCGCAGGATATGGCTTCAAGTTTGGCAGCCGTACTGAAAGCCGCCTTGGGAAAGAAAACCGCGCCTGTACATCTCAAGGATTTCGTGAAATCGCAACAAACAAATGCGCAACATGAAAAGATTGCGTCAGAATTGCTCAAGGGCGAACGCAAGGCGATTCTGCTGGGGCATCTGGCGCTACAACATCCGGCGTATGCCGATATTCGTGCGCTGGCAGCGGTGCTGGCCGAAGTCACCGGCGCGAGCCTGGGCTATATTTCAGAGGGTGCCAACTCTGCTGGCGCCTGGTTGGCGGGCGCGGTACCGCATCGCATTGAAGCTGGCAAAAAATCCGCACTCAAGGGCCTGGATGCGCACACCATGTTCGCGCAGCCGCGCCGCAGCTATGTGCTCATGGGTGTGGAGCCGGAACTGGATTGCTGGGACAGCGCTGCTGCGCTGGCGGCACTCGATCAGGCGAAATCCGTCGTGCTTATCACACCGTTCGTGACCGATGCCATGAAAGACTACGCCTCGGTGCTGCTGCCGGCCTGTACCTTCAGCGAGACTTCCGGCACGTATGTGAACGGCGAAGGCCGCTGGCAGAGTTTCACCGGCATGACAAAATCCTTGGGCGAGGCCCGGCCTGCCTGGAAGATACTGCGTGTGCTCGGAAATCTAAGTGAACTCGCGGGATTCGACTACCAGACTTCGGAAGAAGCACGCGATGAATTGAAGAAATCTGTGGGCGATCTCAAGCCGGATAACCGTTTTATCAGTACTCGCATTGTGAAGCCACACACGTCGAGCACGGGCTTTCAATGTATCGCTGAAATTCCATTGTATTCCGTGGATATGCTGGCGCGCCGCGCGAAACCCTTGCAGGAAACCCGCGATGCTGATGCTGCCTGGTTGCGCATGTCGCTGGCCGATGGCAAAAAGCTCGGGCTTTTGGCAGGAGAGAGCGTCACCGTCAAGCACAATGGGGCGCAGCTCAGTTTGCCGGTGAAACTGGACGAGAGCGTGGCGGCCGGTAATGTCTGGCTGCCTGCCGGTGTGCCGGTCACCGCCGGGTTTGGTCCGTTCCACACCTACGTGGAAGTGGAGAAAAGCTGATGTCGTTCTTCCACACCATCGCAGGCTATTGGGCAGCGCTGCCTTTCGACGCGCAGCTCACGCTGAAATCCATCGGCGGCATCATCGCCATTATCCTGTGCCTGTTGGTGGCAGTTGCCTACATGACCTTGGCCGAGCGACGTGTCATCGGCTTCATGCAAGTGCGTATGGGACCGAACCGTGTAGGACTTTGGGGTCTGTTGCAACCCTGGGCCGATGTGCTCAAGTTGGTATTCAAGGAAGTCGTGTTGCCTACCAACGCCAACCGCTTCCTGTTTATCATTGCGCCGATCATTTCCATTACCACGGCTTTCGCCGCTTGGGCAGTAATTCCATTCAGCAGCGGCGTCATTCTTTCAAATGCCGATGCGGGACTTCTTTATATACTGGCGCTGACCTCTTTCGGCGTGTACGGCATTATCCTATCCGGCTGGGCGTCCAATTCCAAATATGCCTTTCTCGGCGCCATGCGCTCGGCAGCGCAAATGGTCGCCTACGAAATCGCCATGGGCTTTGCCTTGGTGGGCGTGCTGCTGGTGAGTCACAGCCTTAACCTCAATCAGATCGTGCTGGCTCAGAGTGGCAACATCGGGCATTGGTACGCGTGGCCATTGCTGCCGATGTTTGTCATCTATTTTATTTCCGGCGTGGCCGAGACCAACCGTCTGCCGTTTGATGTGGCCGAGGGCGAGTCGGAGATTGTCGCGGGTTTCCATGTGGAATATTCCGGCACGGCCTTCGCGGCGTTTTTCCTGGCGGAATACGCCAACATGATCCTGATCTCGGCGCTGGCAGCGATCATGTTCTGCGGTGGCTGGCTGTCACCGATGCAGGGCTGGACGTGGCTGGCGGGCACGCCGGCGGGGTTTCTGACCCACACCAGCTTCATCTGGTTCGCCCTCAAGGTCTGCTTTTTCCTGTACTGCATTCTGTGGTTTCGCGGTACCTTTCCGCGTTACCGCTACGATCAGATCATGCGGCTCGGCTGGAAAGTGTTCATCCCCATCACCATCCTGTGGCTGGTGCTGGAAGCCATAGCAGTCGTGCTCAAGATCCCACCGTGGTTCGCGTGAGGATGCCATGAGAAGAATTCTCGGCTGGATCAAGAGTCTGTTGCTGGTGGAGTTGCTCCAGGGCATGGCACTGACGCTGCGTGTGTTTTTCCAGCACAAATTCACTATCCGGTATCCCGAGGAACACACTCCCAAGTCACCGCGCTATCGTGGACTACACGCACAACGCCGTTACGCAAACGGCGAGGAACGCTGCATCGCCTGCAAATTATGTGAGGCAGTATGCCCAGCCCTGGCCATCACCATTGATTCCGAGCAGCGCGAGGACGGCACGCGCCGCACTACGCGCTACGACATTGATTTGTTCAAGTGCATCTACTGCGGCTTTTGCGAGGAAGCCTGCCCGGTGGATGCCATCGTCGAGACCAGTATCACCGATTTCCATTTCGAGAAACGTGGCGAGCAGATCATGACCAAGGAAAAGCTGCTGGCCATTGGTGATAAATACGAAGCACAGATCGCCGCCGAGCGTGCGGCCGACGCGCCTTACCGCTGAGGAACCGGGAATATGGTCGAAACCGTAGTTTTCATCGTGCTCGCGGCCGCCACCGTGGGTTCGGCCCTGGGCGTGATTACCTCGCGCAATCCGGTGCACTCGGCTTTGTTTCTGGTTTTGGCGTTTGTAACCAGCGCGGGCCTATGGATGCTGTTGGAAGCGGAGTTCCTGGCGCTGGTGCTGGTGCTGGTATATGTGGGTGCGGTGATGGTGTTGTTCCTGTTCGTGGTGATGATGTTAGACATCAATACCACGACCCTGCGCCAGGGTTTCGTGCGCTATACGCCGCTCGGGATCGTGGTGGCCGTCATCGTGCTCCTGGAAATCGGCTATGTAGTGTGGAGCCAGAAAATGGGCGTGACCTTCGGAATGCCGCTGCCGCATGCCACGACATTCAGCAACACGCGCGAACTGGGCGATGTGATTTATACCCATTATGCCTTCCCCTTTGAGATCGCCGCGGTGGTGCTGCTTGTGGGCATCGTGGCCGCCATCATGCTTACCATGCGCCGCCGCCCCGGCGCGCGCTATCAGGATCCGGCTAAACAATCGCGCGTGAGCGCGAAACGCGACCGCATCCGCATCGTCAAGATGCCGTCGGAATCCAGGCAAGGAGGGAAGACGCCATGATTACGCTGTTCGACTTTCTGGCCCTGAGCGGTGTGTTGTTTGCCATCGGCATGGCAGGTGTGTTCCTGAACCGCAAGAACGTGATCTTGTTGCTGATGTGCGTCGAGTTGTTGTTGCTGGCGGCAAATTTCAATTTCATCGCGTTCTCGCGCTATCTCAACGATACCGCGGGACAGGTGTTCGTGTTTTTCATCCTCACCGTGGCTGCGGCCGAGGCCGCCATCGGCCTCGCCATCGTGGTGGTGCTGTTCCGCAATCGCAGCAGTATCAATGTTGACGATATCGACAGCCTGAAACACTGACATGAATTCGTATTTACCAATAATTCTGGTTGCTATCGTCCTCGCACCTTTGGTGGCGTCGGTCATCGTGGGCTGCGGTATGCGCTTCATTCCGCGATCTGCCGCACACGTGCTCACAATCCTGGCTGTGGCCTTGTCCACAGCACTCTCCGCCTGGGTGTTGTGGCAGTTGGTGTTTGCCGGCATGGCTACTTATGACATCAACTTGTACGACTGGGGCAGCATCGGAAACATACATTTTACTATCGGCTTCATGATTGACCGCCTGAGCGCACTCATGATGACGGTGGTCAGTTTCGTGTCGCTGATGGTGCACATCTACACCATTGGCTACATGGCCGAGGATACAGGCTACAAGCGGTTTTTCAGCTACATTTCGCTGTTCACCTTCTCGATGCTGATGCTGGTGATGGCGAATAATTTCCTGCAACTGTTTATCGGCTGGGAGTTGGTGGGGCTGGTCTCCTATCTGCTGATCGGGTTTTGGTACACGCGCCCCACGGCCATTCGTGCGGGACTGAAAGCCTTCATTGTCAACCGCGTGGGAGACTTCGGCTTCATCCTGGGCATCGCATTGGTGCTCACCTATTCCGGGAGCCTGGACTATTCGCAGGTATTCGCGAACACGGCCGTGCTCAGCGGCCAGCATATCGAATTGTTTTCCGATGTGGCTTGGTCGGTGCCAACCGTGATCTGCATCCTCCTGTTTGTGGGCGCCATGGGAAAATCCGCGCAGGTACCCCTGCACGTGTGGTTGCCGGATTCCATGGAAGGTCCGACCCCGATCTCGGCGTTGATCCACGCGGCCACGATGGTAACCGCCGGCATTTTCATGGTGGCGCGTCTGTCACCACTGTTCGAGTTGTCGGATACCGCCTTGTCCGTGGTGATGATTATCGGAGCCATTACCGCGTTTTTCCTGGGACTGGTAGGCATCGTACAAAACGACATAAAACGAGTAATAGCGTATTCCACCATTTCTCAATTGGGTTATATGGCAACGGCATTAGGCGCTTCGGCGTATGCGGACGGCATTTTCCATCTCATGACGCATGCCTTCTTCAAGGCGCTGCTGTTCCTGGGCGCCGGATCGGTCATCATGGCGATGCACCACGATCAGGACATGCGCAACATGGGCGGGCTGCGCAAATACATGCCCATCACGTATTACACGTTCCTGGCGGGCTCGCTCGCGCTCATTGCGTTCCCCGGTTTCGCCGGATTTTTCTCCAAAGATTCAATCATTGATGCAGTACACGCATCGCATCGCAGCGGTGCGGAGTTCGCGTACTGGTGCGTGCTGTTGGGAGCGTTCGTCACCGGCTTGTATACCTTCCGC